>JANQSB010000321.1 GCA_028284295.1 Myxococcota bacterium
TCAAGGTCATCAAGGCCTACGGCGCCGAGCGGTCCGAGCAGTCGGAGTTCGACGACCGCAGCCGCACCGCCTTCGGGGCGGCGTTTCGCGCCCGCAACCTCTACGCCGTCTACACCATGTCGATGTTCTGGATCTTCGGGTCGGTCGCCCTCTACCTCACCTACCTGGCGACCCTGCAGGTCATGGAGGAGAAGGCCCTGGCCGCGGCGGCCTTCGGCTTCGCGGTCTGGAACCTGGGCCTCTACAACTTCTTCAAGGGGCGGGTGGGAAGCGCGGTCGAGTCGTTGAAGGACGTCTTCCGCACCTGGGGTCGAGCCCAGGACATCGCCATCGGGCTGGACCGGGTGTTCGAGGTGATGGACCGCCGCCCCGAGGTGGAGGACGCTCCCGACGCCGTGGAGCTGGGCGGTCTGTCCGAGGCGATCCGCTTCGAAGGCGTCCACTTCGCCTACCAGTCGGACCGGCCCGTGCTGCACGACGTGGACCTCACCGCGCGCGTGGGAACCATCACGGCCATCGTCGGGCCGACGGGATCGGGCAAGAGCACCCTGATGGCCCTGCTGCTGCGCCTCTTCGATCCTGGCGAGGGGCAGATCACCATCGATGGCGTCGACCTGCGTCGCCTCTCGACGGCGAGCCTGCGCGACCGGATCTCGATCGCCCTGCAGGAGAACGTCCTCTTCGGCAACACGGTGCGCGAGAACATCCGCTTCGCGGTGCCGGGAGCCACGGACGCCCAGGTGCGGGAGGCCGCCCGGATCGCCGGTGCCGACGACTTCATCGAGGCCCTGCCCGCCGGCTACGAAACCCTGCTGGGCGAGCGCGGCTCGAAGCTCTCGACGGGGCAGCGCCAGCGCCTCTCGATCGCGCGCGCCGTCCTCAAGGACACGCCCATCCTGGTGCTCGACGAGCCCACCGCCGCGCTCGACGCCGACACCGAGCAGCGCGTGCTTCGCAACCTCGCCGAGTGGGGACGCGGCCGGGCGATCTTCCTCATCACCCATCGCCTCTCGACCATCCGCCAGGCCGACCAGATCGCCTTCCTGCAGAAGGGCACCGTGGTGGAGTGCGACTCGCACGTGGCGCTGATGGAGCGGCCCCGCGGCGCCTACCGGGCCCTGGTGGAGACCGAGCTCGACGCGGCTGCGGGAGCCTCGGCGTGAGTGCACCCGCCGATTCGGCCGGCCCCACGGCCGGCGGACGCGCGCCCATGCAGGAGAGCGAGTTTCTGAGCAACCGGGAGACCCTGGCAGTGGTCGCCCGCGCCTTCCGATACGTCCGGCCCTTCCGCGGCCGCTTCTTCGTCAAGGTCGGGCTGATGTTCGCCAGCCTCGTCCCGATGCTGCTCCTGCCGTGGCCGGTGAAGATCATCATCGACAACGTGATCGAGGGGCGGCCCGTGACCGACCCGGTCCGCCCCTATCCGGCGGGGGTGGAGGCCGTGATGCAGCTGATGGCCGGCCTCTCGCCGGCCGAGATCCTGCTGGCGGTGATCGCCGCGCAGACGACGCTCTTCCTGGTGATCGGCGCCTTCGGGACCAGCGGCTCGGAAGGCGAGACCGCCGAGGGCTATCTCGCCAGCGGCTACGACACCGCCAGCCGGACCGAGAACGAGGCCAACGCCGGCTTCAGCCTGACCGGCGGGATGCTCGGCCTCTTCGACTTCCGCTGGACCATGCGGCTGACCCAGTCCCTCAACCACCACTACCGCACCCAGCTCTTCGACCGGGTGCAGACCCTGCCCATGACGGCCTTCGACGACGAGAAGATCGGCGACGCCGTCTACCGGGTGATGTACGACACGCCGACCATCACGAACGCCTGCTATCGCATCCTGCTGACGCCCATGACGGCGCCGCTCCACATCCTGCTGACGGTGGCGATCCTGTCGGCAGTGTTCGGCGACCAGCCGGTGCTCGTCTACTCCGCCCTCGCCTTCCTGCCCCTCTCCCTGCTGGTGACCCTGCCCATCGCGAGCACCCTGCGCCGCGACCACGGCCGCAGCCGCAAGGCCGGGTCCACCGCCACTTCCACGGCCGAGGAAGGGCTCTCGAACATCCTGGCGGTCCAGAGCCTCGGGGGCGAGGATCGCCAGCGCGACCGCTACGCGCAGGACAGCTGGTCGGCCTTCAGCCGCTACCGGGCGGTGTTCCGGCTGAGCATGCTGGCCTTCGTGGCCGCTGCGGTCCCCGGCGCGTTCATCATCGGCTACGCGTTCCTCGACGCCATCGACCTGGTGATCGCGGGAGCGATCAGCATCGGCGACTTCGGTCTGCTGATCACCTACTTCTTCCACATCCTCACCTCGGCGGTGTCCCTGGGCGGGCTGTGGTTCAGCCTCCAGGGCTCGGCGGCGGGGCTGCACCGGGTCTTCTACCTGATGGACCTGCCGGGCGAAGGCGACGACCCCGCCAGCCGACGGCTTCCGCGCATCCAGCAGGGAGTGGAGATCGAGGACGTCCACTTCGCCTATCCGGACGGGACCCCCGCCCTGCGCGGTGTCAGCCTGTCGGCCAAGATCGGACAGATGGTGGCCTTCGTCGGACCCGCCGGCGCCGGCAAGACCACCCTCGCCTACCTGATCCCCCGCTTCGTGGACCCGGATCGGGGCGTCGTGCGCATCGACGGAACCGATGTCCGCGAAGTCACGCGGGACTCGCTGCGCGAGCAGATCGCCTTCGTCTTCCAGGAGACCGTGCTCTTCGACGCGACCGTGGAGGAGAACATCCGCCTGGCGAGGCCAGACGCCTCGCCCGAGCTCGTGCAGGAGGCTGCCCGGCTGGCCGGGGCCTCTGAATTCATCGAGGCGCTACCCCAGGGCTACGCGACCCCCCTGGGCCGGGCGGGCGGCAAGCTCTCGGTGGGACAGAAGCAGCGCCTCTCCCTGGCGCGCGCGCTCGTGCGCGAGGCGCCCATCCTGATCCTCGACGAGCCCACCTCCGCCCTCGACCCGCAGACCGAGATCCGCTTCGTCGAGACCTTGCGCGAGATCAGCCGCGAACGGCTGGTCGTCGTGATCGCCCACCGGCTCTCGACGGTACGCCGGGCGGACGAGATCCTCTTCGTGGACCAGGGCGAGATCGCCGAGCGGGGCACCCACAAGAGCCTGCTGGCGCGCCCGGACGGCGCCTACCGGCGCTTCGTCGAGATGCAGTCGGGCCGCGCCAGTGGCGAGGATCCGGCAGGCGAAGAGACAGACCGCTAGGACCGGGCGTACATCCCGGCCAGGATCAACCCCGCCGTCAGCAGACCCAGCACCGAGGCACCCACCGCGGCGAAGCCCGCGCGATGGTGCCAGCGAACGACCGCGGGCGAAGCCGGCGGATCGGCCGGGTCGCGGGAGCGCTCGCGCTTCCCGCGCATGGCCCGCGCCCGGGTGAGCGCGAAGCCACCGGCCAGCAGCATGGCCAGCACGCAGGTCTCGTGGAAGCGCAGGTTGTTGACGTGGAGATCGCTCCAGAGCGAGAGGTCCTCCCGCCCCAGGAATGCGAGCTTGAAGACATAGGACACGAGGAAGGCGACGATCAGCGCCGCGCCACCCAACATCGAACGCCGGTGCGCCTCGACGTCTCCGCGGCGCACCTGTGCGATGCCCCGGAAGGCCAGCAGCACGATCACGCCCAGGTTCACGAACGCTCCCGTCCAGTACAGGACCTTCGCGTCCATGCAGTCGCTACCCCCTGCGCAGCGGTGCGTAGCGCGCGCGAACCTCGTCGGCGGAGAGCCCGGAAGCCGCCGCCAACGCGGCGAGCCGCGCCTCGTCCTCGAGGTCCTCGGCGGTGACGCGCCCCTGTAGCGAGAGCGCCGCCGCGAACGAGTCCGACTCGATGTCCACCATCCGCACCCGGGTGCGGCCGGTCTCCGGGTCCATCAGCTGGTCGAAGGGAATGGGAACGATGGCCGAGTCCTGCCGCGTGATGAGCGCGCCCGTCACGCCGCGCTCCAGGCAATCGACGGCGCCCACGCCCAGGTCGCGGGTGTACTCGCGGTCGAAGGCGCAGGGCGTCTCGCAGCGGAGCTCGTAGCCCACGTCCTTGGTGCCGAAGGCGACCTTCACGCCCCGGGCCTCCAGACCACGCTTGACGGCGTCGCTGAGCACCTTGCCGAAGGGCAGCTCGGCCAGGCGGATGTGCCCGTGCTCGTCGAGCGCCACGTTGTCGAGCTGCTCGAAATCGTTCGGATCGATCAGCTCGGCCACTCCCTCGGCCACCACCGCCACCCCGGACGGGTCGCCGTTCGCCAGGCCCTTCACGACGGCGCCCTCGATCACGCGCACCACGTCGTCCAGCCGGATCGTTCCCGGCGGATACTCCTCGCGGATCAGGCTGACGGTGGCGCCCGCGGAGCGGCCGGCTCCCAGGGCGAGGTGCCCGGCGTGCCGCCCCATCAGGATGAGCACGAACCAGCGGTTCGTGGTGCGGCAGTCCTCGTGGATGGTCTGCACCACCTCGCACGCCTTCTGCCGGGCCGTCTCGTAGCCGAAGGTGGGGATGCCGCCGGGCAGCGGGAGATCGTTGTCGATGGTCTTCGGCACGTGCACCACCTGGATGCGACCTTCCGACACGTCCGAGACGCGCTTCGCCGAGAACGCGGTGTCGTCGCCGCCGATCGTGACCAGGTGGTCGATGTCCAGCGCGTCGAGCGACTTGACCACCGTCGCCAGGTCCGCGGGGTCCTTGGTGGGGTTCGCGCGCGCCGTGTGGAGCACCGACCCGCCCTGCAGGTGCAGGCGGGAAACCTCTTCCAGCGACAGGGAGCGGACGTGCTGCTGCGCGACCTCCGGCCCCTGCATCAGCCACTTGAAGCCGTCGACGATGCCCGCCACCTCGTGGCCACGCTGTAGCGCGGCGGTGGCTGCGGCACCGATCACTCCATTGATTCCGGGGGCCGGACCGCCCCCCACCACGATTCCGAACCTGCTCATCGAAGTCCCCTCGACCTGCTTGGCATGACGTGCTTGACCTGACCTGCCTGGCGTGGGCGAAGAGACTACACCGGCTGGGTTAGAGTGTCGGCAGCATGAGTCGCGCCGCCGCCATCATCCCGGCCCGCTACGCCTCGACCCGCTTCCCCGGGAAGCCCCTGGCGCCGATCGGCGGTGTCCCGATGCTGCAGCGGGTCTTCGAGCGCACCCAGGCCGCCGAAGGTGTGGCAGACGTCTACGTCGCCACCGACGACGAGCGCATCGCGAGCGCCTGTGCGGCCTTCGACGCACCGGTCCTGATGACGAGCCCCGACCACCCGACCGGCACGGACCGCCTGGCCGAAGCCGCCGCCGGCCTGGACCACGACCTCATCGTCAACGTCCAGGGCGACGAGCCCCTGATCGAGCCCTTCGTGATCCAGGCGGCGGTCGACGCGCTCATGGGCGACGCCGACGCCGCCATGTCCACGGTGGTGCATCCCCTCGAGGGCGATGCCCGGGACGACCCGAACCGCGTCAAGGTGGTGCTCGACCGCAACGGCTACGCGCTCTACTTCTCGCGCAGCCCGATCCCGTACCACCGCGGCGAGACGAAGGAGCCCACCTGGCAGCACGTCGGCCTCTACGTCTACCGCCGTGACTTCCTGCTGACATTCGTGAGGCAGCCGCGAACGCCGGCCGAGCAGGCGGAAGAGCTCGAGCAGCTGCGCGTCCTCGAGATGGGGCACCGCATCCGGGTGGCCGTGGTGGAAGGCTGGAAGAGCGTTCCCGTCGACGTGCCCGAGGACGTGGCGACCGTCGAGGCGCTCCTGTGAACGAGACCCTCGACGCCGGGACCGTCCGCGAGTGGGGCGAGCGCTACTCGAACTGGGGCCGCTGGGGTCCGGACGACGAGCGCGGCGCTCTCAACTTCATCACCCCCGAGCGGCTGCTGGCGGCCTGCGCCCTGCCCCGCTCGGGCAAGGTGATCTCGTGCGGGCTGAACTTCGACCAGCAGGGCCCGCAATCGGGTCTGGCCGGGCGCCACAATCCCATCCACGTGATGCTCGCGGACGGCGGCGACGCGCTGACCGGAGCCCAGGACTTCCTGCCGGGCGGCTTCCGCTATGCGGACGACGCGGTCACGATGCCGCTGCAGTGCGGCACCCAATGGGACGCCCTGGCGCACGTCTTCTACGACGGGCTGATGTACGGAGGTCGCGACATCAAGCTCGTGACCAGTCGCGGCGCCCGCGCCAACAGCATCGACAAGATGAAGGACGGCGTGGTCGGGCGAGGTGTCCTGCTCGACATCCCCCGCCACCGCGGCGTCGATTGGCTGCCCGACGGAACGCCCATCCTGCCCGACGAGCTCGACGCCTGCGCGGAGGCCGAGGGCGTGACCGTCGAGACCGGCGACATCGTCCTCGTGCGCACCGGCCAGATGACCCGTTGCCTGCACGAGAAGTCGTGGGAGGGCTACTGCGGCGGCCATGCTCCGGGGCTCTCGGTCCACTGCGGCCGCTGGCTCTACGAGCGCGAGGTCGCCGCCATCTGCACCGACACCTGGGGGCTCGAGGTCCTCCCCAACGAGACCCCGGACTGCTTCCAGCCCCTCCACATGATCTCGCTGCGCAACACGGGCGTGCTCTTCGGAGAGATCTTCTACCTGGACGCCCTGGCCGACGACTGCGAGGCCGACGGCGAGTACGCCTTCCTCTTCACAGCGCCGCCGCTGCCCATCACGGGCGCCGTCGGCTCACCCATCAATCCCCTGGCGATCAAGTAGCGCCCCGCGGCCTTCAGATGAGCCGCTTGAATGCGATGTCCGAGAAGTTGAGCGCCGTGATGCCGAGCAGGGCGACGAGACCGGAGAGGTAGAGGCCAGCGGAGGGCCCGCCGAGCCAGCCCGCCAGGTTGGCCAGGAAAAGTGCCACGACCAGCGAGGCCAGCGACCAGGCCGCGACGACGAGGCTCGTGCGCAGGTCCTCCCGCGCGTCGAGCGGAATCCGGCGATGGGCGAACGCCATGCTCGCCGCCATCGAGAGCATGACCACGAGGCCGGCTCCGCTGGACGTTCGCCAGACGACGGGATCGGGCGACTCCAGGGCGGCCAGCGCGAGGGGGAACAGGGCGAGGAAGACGGTGGCGAAGCTGCCGAGGATCATGCTTCGCACGGCGAGGCTGTCGGTCGGCGAGAAGCGCCCTTCCCGTCTCGCGAAGATGAGAAAGATGGCCAGGAAGCCGGCGAACGCCGCTCCGAGCTCGGCCATCAGGATCAGCTCGTCACGCCCGCTCACGGAGAATCGCCCCTCGTCGCCGGCCACGGAGACCTTGCCGCAGGCTCACCCGAAAGTATGCCCGAGCCGACCGGACGATGCCGTTCCAGTGCCCGGCCCGGCGGTCAACGTGCACCCAGGAACATCAGCCGGTAGAAGGCGTTGGTCGCCGCCACCAACTGGTAGAAGAAGGCAAGGAAGAGCGGCCAGAAGAGCCCGTAGACGAAGGCATTGGCGACCAGCAGCCCGGTGACGGGTAGCACCAGGATCATGAAGACGACCGAGCCGATGTCCGGGATCATGGAGTCCTCGGCCGAGATGAAGCTGCGGCGGAAGCGCATGGAGAACACCAGGAAGGCCGTGCTCGCCAGGACCCACACGGCGCTGACGATCTGACAGTTGAGCTCGGCCCCGACGCCGCTGGCGGAGAGTCCCAGCATCAACAACGCCAGGAGACCGGGCGACAGGCTCGCGAACAGCAGCGCGTGCGCCCGCAAGCGGGCCGCCGCCGGGACCTCTTCCTGACCCGTACGAAGGGCCATCGCGACGATCGAGAAGCCCGCCAGCACGAAGGCCAGCTCGGCGATCAGCGCACACAGGTCCCGGACTTCACCGCTCACGGCTCGCCGCTCCTGCGCCCGCGCCCGCCAGGAGCTCGCCGATGCTCCCGAGATCGTGAAGTGTCAAGCCGCTTCCCCGCAGATGCCGAGCTGCATGACACTCCTGTTCACCTGGCGGATCGGCGGTCGAGCTGGCGGTCGACGCCACCCGGCACCGACACACCCGCGATTCACTCGAGGCTACCAGATCCCGACGAGACTCTGGGCAGTCCGACTCGCGTCGCTAGGGCGCGAAGGACCCCGGCTGCAGACCGAGCGTCACGGACATCAGGGCCGAGACCAAGAGAACGACGACCGCCAGGACGGCCTGGACGCGATGACTGTCGGACAGGAACCCGACGACTCCGACCCCGAGTGTCGCCGCCTGGATGGCGCGACCGGGATGAACGAGAGGCATCCCGAGTGCCACGGTCGAGATGGCCACGAGCGCGAGACCCCAGCAGCAGACACCGACGAAGTAGCGCCTCCGGACCTCGTAGAAGTAGTCGCGCCAGGAATCGACGGTCGACGGATTCTCGGGAACGAGCGTGCAGGCGTTGAAGTAGACCAGGCCCGGGCTCGACAGGACGAGCGCGAAGGTCACGAAGTCCCAGTGGACCTCGCGAAACGACCAGAACACCCAGAAGATGAAGACGGTGACGAAGAGCTGCCAGACGACGAAGCCGAGATGGACCCAGTAGCGACGCTCCGGCTGCAGGGCATGGGGCAGCCCCGAGACCAGGCGAGCACCGCAGAACGAGAAGACCAGCGAGAACGCGATCGCGAGGTACTCGAAGAGAGTCATCCGGTCGGGCTCGATCGCCGCTCGTCGGACCGGGGCCCGACACCCTTCGGACCGTCGGGCACCTCGATCCAGATGCCGAGGCTCGTTCCCCGACACTCGCCGTCTTCTCCGAAGAGCGCCGTGACGGTGCGGTGCTTCCGGCCTTCGTGGGAGATCTGGTGCGCGACGAGCACGCACCGCTCTCCCACCGAAACGGGTCCGGAGAGCGCCACCTGCAGCTCGCCCAGGAGGATCGCTCCTTCCGCCGGCTCGGCGAACGAGAAGCCGCCCGGACAGTCGAGGGCCGACCACAGGAACTCCGGGCGGACTCGACCGTCCGGGGCGGCAAGCGATGCGTCGGGAACCCAGGGAGCGGCAACCCGCTCGCCTTCGACTTCTGGACCGTTCGGGCGGTCCGCACCCAGCGGACCGGGAAAGATGCAGAGCCCGTCGCCCGGCTCGCGGTCCGGGCCGCACACGAAGCAGGTGGGAAACCAGTGCGACCGGAATCCCCGGTACTGCCGCGATGCGGCCACTGCCTCTTCGAAGGCAGGCGCCTCGATGGGATCCAGCTCCAGCTCGGTGGGCCGCGCCTCGGCGACGAGGGTATCGCCGTCGAAGAGGCGGGCTTCGTCACCCGAACGGCGCACCTCGAGAGGCCGCACCAGCGGCGGCGGGACCCGGAGCCGAACCGCCACCGGTCCCGGGCTGAGGAGCTGCCCGAGCCGTCCCGCGACGTAGCCTCCGTTGCCCGACTCGGGAGGCCCGCAGAACCTCCGCTCGACCGTCACCGTCTCAGCGTCCATGTTCGCGACCTCCCGAAGCGCCCGGCCGGGCCTGCAGTCCAGCGGGACGGCGGCCGAGCCAGCGGCGGACCCGTGATTCGTACGCCTCGTAGTCGGATCCGAAGCGCTCCCGCAACGCCGGCTCCTCCCACCTTCGCAGGTAGACGTCCCCGATCAGGAAGTACACGGCAACGTACAGCAGGAGTGCCGCGTGACCCTCCACGAGGAAGATCCCGACGGCGATCGCCAGGTAGCCGACGTACATGGGGTTGCGGGACCAAAGGTACGGCCCGGACACGACCATTCGCGTGGGCGGCATGTTCGGCGCCGGGGTGCCGCGCCCGAGCCTGCGGAACAGGCCCGCACAGTAGAGGAAGACCCCGCTGCCGAGAGCGACGAGCGACCATCCGGCGAGCTCACTCGCGTCGCTCTGCCAACGGGGCCATCCGGCGTGTGCGTTCAGCACGATGAAGCCCGCCGGGAGGGCGAAGTAGAAGACGCCGACGAAGACCGCGGTCTGAAGGACGAAGCGCACCCGGTCAGGCGGCGGGCGGGGGAGGATGGACGGTATGGAAGGCCATCATCGCTTCGAGGGTGAAGCGTCTGTTGAACTTGACGTAGGCCACGAAACACATCCAGGCGAGGAGCGCGACCGCGAGCGGCAAACCGAGGGACAGCTGCGGCTCGCAGTCTCGCGTGCGCACGAGAGCCACCAACGCCCAGCTGCATCCCGTGAACAGGAGCGCCAGAACCCGCAGAAACCCCGACAGGGCGACATAGTTCTGCATCCGGCCAGCGTGTGCTTCTGCCGCGTAGACGGCTTGGTGGTAGACCGGGTGGAAGAAGTCGTCCTCCTCGAAGCTGAACTCCTTGTCCGTCTCGAGGTCGCCCATGAACGACTCGATCTTTTTCCGGAGAACGCTCCGCATGTACGCGTCGGCCGGCTTGACGATCAACGACTTGGCCCCGAGCACCTGGCTGAGAAGCACGACCCACGCGGTGAGTGGCAGGAGCAGCACGGCATTCAGGATCTGCCACAAGCCGACGTAGTACGAGCCCGACGGCGAGCGGTCGAGACCCAGCAGGTACCGGGAAGGCTGGCCATAGAAGCAGAGTGCCAGCTGCTCGATCGAGAGGGCCGAAAGGAAGCTGAGAACGTGGCCGATCGCGTATGCGGCGAGGACCAGACCGAGCGCCCAGCCCGCGCTGAGCTTGCCGGTCGTCTCGAAGAACGTGCCCAGATCGGGGACACCCGCCAGGTCGCAGCTTGGCCCCGGTGCCTCGAAGAGCTCGGCACCGAGAACGATGAACTGAAGCAGTAGCGCGCCCGGCACGAAGTAGCCGAGGAAGTCGTAGAGCGAGAACGGCAGACCTCGCAGATTCATCGCGCGGCGTCCCCTCGCGTCCTGGTCCGAGCGGCGCCCGGCGACGGGGTGGCTCGGGACCCTTCACACACACCAGCGTCAAGGCTACCACGAGCGACCGGACGATCCGGCTAGCTGTCTCAGCCCGGCTCCGCCGAACGTTCGATCGCCGCTTCGAAGAGCTCCTCCGCACCCGCCGGCCAGGTGCCCTTCCAGCGCTCCCAGAATCGCAGGAAGCCGGGCCGCTCGACCATCCAGAGGAAGGCCCGTTGCTGAGCCGTCCAGGTCTCGTCGGTCAGGGCGCCTTCCCGGTGGAGCTCGTAGTTCTGCGCGAACGCCTGGACGAACACGGACAGGATGGCCTCGAAGCGCCGGAAGTCCTCCTTCGAGAGATCGTCGGGCGTGTCGAGACCCGTCCAGAAGAGCGAGTTGGTCTCGGCGTCCCGGGCCACGAGGAGGGAGGTCTCCTTGTTGGCCTGGGCGAGGGAGGCCGTCGCCGAGGCGCGCACGATGCTCGAGTTCTGGCGGATCTGCTCCGTGTTCTGGCGGATCTGGAGGGCCAGGTAGACCAGCGTGACGATGACTCCGATCCCGCCGAGGAAGTCGCCGAGATCGCCGAGCTCCGAAAGCGTCACTGGGGCCTCCCCATCCCTTCCTCGTCCACCCCGTCGGACGAGGCTCGAGGAACCAGCCAGCGCCCGATGCGCCGCACCGGTGACCTCGCCTCTGCGAGAAAGGTCTCATAGCTGCGACCGGTTCGCTCGAGCCAGGTGTGGTTCGCGAGAACGAAGGCCAGCTCCGGGCTGTGGCGACGCAGTGGCAGCAGGTACG
The DNA here is from genome assembly GCA_028284295.1 of Myxococcota bacterium. GTDB lineage: Bacteria > Myxococcota_A > UBA9160 > UBA9160 > UBA4427 > JAJDAN01. The sequence goes on from JANQSB010000321.1 coordinate 11,546, forward strand.
CCGCATAACCGAACCAGGGGATGGCGGCGATCAGGAAGACCCCCAGCGAGTGGATCCTCGCGCGGCTGCGATTTCCGCGAATGCTCTCGACGACGCGGTTGCCGGCGACCCAGGACACGCGGGCGATCGTGCCCAGCGGGAGGGGAACCAGATCGAACGCGAAGACCACACCGATGCCGAGGTGGGCCCCGAGGTGGCCGAGAACGTAGCGCGTGGTCCGAAGCTGCTTCGGAAACGCCTCCCGAAGCGCGACCGCCGCGTCTGCCGAGATCTCTCCGTCTGCCGCGAGCCGGTCGAGGGTGGTCTGCAGGGCCGACTCGTCCGCGATGCCCGATCGCGCTTCCCGGATCTTGTCACGGAGCGACATCGCGAACGACCTCGCCATGATACGGCCCGACGAACCTGGCGCTCAGCGGCGCGAGCTCACAGGACCCTGCTGAGAACGAGCCGCGGCGCGCTTGTCGAGGGCACCATCAGAGCCCCAACGCTACCACGAGCCGACCCGGGAGAGTCTCCGGACTGCTACTCACGGTAGATCCACGCGCCGACCAGGGTGGCGAGCTGGACCTCGAAGAAGGTCCAGACGACGGGAAGCCAGACCAGTCGCGGAGGAAGGATGACCACACCCGCATGGACGTAGACACCGGTGAACAGATGCGAGCCGGCCCAGACGACGATCGCTGCCAGCGCCGCCGTGCGTGGGCCCGCACCGAACCGTGGCCGGATGGCAGCGTAGACCCATACCGAGAGCAGGCCGAGCACGAAGATGGCTGCGGTGAGCGGGAGCGACGGCTCCAGCGCCGCGGACGCGTCGAGGCCCCGGGTGGCCCAGTCCGCAACGACTCCCCGAGCCTCCTCGCCCAGAACGCCCGCGTGGAGAGCGATCTGGCTCCCGAGCATGACGAGGCCGCTCGCGAGCCCGCCCGACACGACGCGGGCCCAGTTCATGCCCGACTCCAGTCCTTGCGCCGCCGCCAGACCGCGAAGCCGTAGAGGAGGGCCAGGACCGGCGAGACCACGAACGATGCGCCGGTGACGAGGAACAGCACCAGATAGGCCACGTCTCCGGGGGTGCCGTCCTCCCGCAGTCCCGCCATCACGTTGAACACCGCCTTCTCGAGGTTGAGGAGCGTCAAGGCCACGACGATGAGCGCGAGCGGAAGCACCAGCGCCGCCGCCAGGACGGGCCCCGAGAGACCGGTCCACACGGACAGGTAGCGGGCGAGCATGGCGACCCGCCAGATCGCGACGGCCCCCAGGAACCACGCGTTCACGGCCCGCGCATCCGCGAGGTCCAGCACGCGCTCGACCGGGATGGCGTACAGGAGCGCCGGCAGTGCGGTGAGCGACAGGAAGGTGAGCAGATGCACGAACGACCAACGAGCGGGCCGCAGCGGAAGCAGCACGAGATAGAGGAACCCCGCGAGGGCGGCCATCACCGCGAGAGAGCCGAGACCCAGGGCCTGGACGAGGTAGGGGTCGGGATGGTCCCAGTATCGCCCCAGCCCGACGGCCCAGACGACGAGCAGCCCATAGACCAGGTGCCGGCTCCCCAGGGTCTCGAGATCGCCACGCGTGAAGGCGAGCGACAGGACGCGGGCCTGCAGGCGCGGAAGGGATGCGGAGCTGCCGGGACTAGCCTTCTCCATCGACCCCTTCTGGATCGGCCCCCGATCCGGCCTGGGAAGCCGGTGGCGCCGGGAGAACGCCAAGCTGGCGCAGGGCCGTCAGATTGTCCGAGACGCCGGTCTGCCGGACGACCTTGCCGTCTCGGAGCTCGAGGATGGCGACCTCGTCGAACTCCACCCGCTTGCCGGTGGGTGGCAGGAGACCCCACTGACCGGACTGCGTGCCGGAGACGGTGAACCGGACTGCGACGCGGCTGTCGTCGGCGACGAGGTCGCGGATCTCCTCGTGGTAGTCCGGGAAGGCTGCCCAGGCGCGCTCGACCATGCCTCGAATCGCGTCGTGCCCTTCCCGAAGGGGCGCGTAGGGCCGGTAGTCGGCCACGTAGTCCGGCGAGTAGAACTCGGGGATCCGCTCGAGAGCTCGTCGATTCCAGATCGCCTCGGTGAGCTCGAGGACGACGGCTCGGTTGCGTTCGGAGTCGGCACTCATTCACGCCGCCCAACGGACCCGGCGCTCGAGCGCCGACCCGGTCATCGAAGACGCCATGCTACCTCCGCCTGGCGCCGGCGGCATCCGCTCGTCAGACAGGAGCACTGCGCACGGCGCCCATGAAGGTCGCGAGCAGCCCTTCGTCGAGCTGCCCTTCCGGACGGAGACGAGAGCAGACGTCCACCCCGTACGGCCGGACTCGTGCGATCGCCTCGGAGACGTTGTCCGGACCCAACCCGCCCGCCAGGAACACCGGACACGACACCGCCTCGACGATCTGTCGGCTCGTCTCCCAGTCGTGGACCCGACCGGTTCCCCCGAGCGTGCGGGTCGCCGCGTCGGGATTCCCGGAGTCGAGGAGCAGGTAGTCCACGTGACCCTCGACCTCCCGCGCCTGCTCGATCGCGGACGGGCCCTTCACGTGGACGACCTGCACGATGGACACGCCGGGTAGCTCGCGCCGCAGACGCGAGAGCCGATCGACCGTCATCGCATCGACGAGCTGCACGGTGTCGGTTCCCGCTTCCAGAACCTGGCTTCGGATCTCCAACGGATCCGTCTTGCAGGTGAGCAGGAAGCGGCTGATTCCGGGATTCGCCGCGGCGAGGTCCCGGATCTCCCGGTCGGAGATCGGCCCGACACCACTGGGCATCCAGGAGACGAGGCCCAGGGCATCGGCCCCGTGCCGCCGGGCAGCCTCGGCCTCCTCCTGGGACGTGATGCAGCAGATCTTCACGCGAACCATCGAACCCGCCACCCACCGGCCGGCGCGTTCCGCCGCGCCCCCAGCCCCCGGCGCCCCGGGCATCGCTAGAACCAATAGTCGACCACGCATCGACCGTCTCGCGACCGGGTCTCGAAGCTGTCGAGCCCGTCGAACTGGTGGACGGGAATCTGCGCCACGGCCCCTGGCTCGGCAAGCCGGAGGTTGACGCCTACACGGCGACGCCCTTCGTCGTCTCGTTGCCGTGCGCGCCAGAACGCCACACAGCCACACACCGGACAGAAGTGGAACGCGATCCACCCCTCGCCTCGGACGTACGAACGAGTCTCGCCCGAGAGCTCGACCGAATCACCCTCGTAGTCGTAGGCCCAGAGCGCACCGTAGCGGCGACACAGCGTGCAGTTGCAGGCCGTCGCCTCCTCGGGGTGGCCTTCGAGCTGCCAACCGACGGCGCCGCAGTCGCAGGATCCTCGAACCACCGAAGCCCAGCCTCCGAATCCAATGAGTCGATCTTCCGGTCGGCCGGCGCTGCGCGATGGCCCGTGCACGGGCGCTCGGGCGCTGCGCCGCGTCGGCGTCGCCCTGCGTTGCCAGCGAGATGAACTTCGATGCTTCCACCGACGCCGCCTCGCGGACCCGGCGCTCAACGGCCAGCAACCCTGCCGACCGGACCCGATCCAGCAGCCACAGTATGGCGTCAGGCGGTGCTGCCAGTCAAATCAGCCGCGCTGTCGACCCGGCCGCTGCAATGCCTCGTCGCGCAGCTCTCGGGATGCCGCTCTGTCGATGAATCGGGGATCCGCTCCGTCGTCTACCCAGCATCGGAGTCGCGTCGTCCGCGCCGATTCGGAAGCGCTTCTACTCGACGTCGGGAAACAGAAGCGTGATGAAGCTCAAGACCGCGAGGAAGAGGACCCACATCAGCGCACCCGAGAAGACGAACTCGGCGCGCTCCGGGAGGAAGCCGAACGCCACGACTACCTCGGCGACGACGACGAGTGCCCCGATGGTGAAGACGGGCACCAGCAGCGGACGGAGGAACCGAGCCTGGCTGCGGGACTCGTCTCGGGGCCGCACGCTGAACAGGGCCCAGCCGAACGACGATCCGTGACCGAGCGCGAGCAGACCGGTGGACATCTGCCAGATGGCGGCCGCCGAGAGATCCAGTTGGCCCAGCCAGGCCGGCACCAGGGAGAGGAAGATCACGAGCACGCTCATGTGCAGCAGAAGGAAGAAGCGCACCATCTCCCAGCGGGTCCACTCGCCGCGGGCGCGTCGGCCCAGGACCGCGACGACACCCGTGAACCCCACGAGACCGATCCCGATCTCGGGCAGGCTTCCGATGACAGCATTGCCTTCCATGAAGGTCGCCTCCCGCCTCAGGGTCGCGATCCCCTCGATTCCCGGACTCCCAGCAGGACCAGACTCAAGACCCGCCCTTCCGAGCAGGAAGGGATCGTGGCGGCACTCCAGCAAGCTCGGCAGATGCGCTTCCCGGCGAGCTAGGCTCCAGGCGGCCTCCCGCCTCCGTCCTGCACCGCATCCAGTCCTCCCCCCGGCGAATGCACGATCGCTCGCTGACGCGCATCGGTCCCATCGAGGATTCTCCACGTCTCGGCGTTCACGAAGTCGGCACCCCCCATCTCATCGAGCCACGCTCGGCCACCCGGCGAGCCGAGTACCGATCTCAGCACGCCCACATAGCGACTGGAGTCGTCCGGGTGGAGCTCCACACCATACCTGGACTGGGAGAGCGCCGTCTGGCACACGACGACCAGCCTGGACATGAACAGGCTGAAGATCGCCTCGTCTTCGGCGCTCAAGTCCTTCGGCGACGCCTGACCCTGGGTCCAGATGGCGATGTTCCGGTCGTTGGTGTAGATCGGATCGAAGGCCTCGTTCGCAAGGTGGTTCAGTGCGATCAGCGAACTCACTCTCATCTGATTCGAGTTCGCGCGAACCTGGCGAGCCAGGTAGGCGATGGTGACGATGACCGCGATCGCGCCGACGACTTCGCCCACCGCTCCGATCGCGTCCCAGTTCATGATCCCGGCCCTCGTGTCCGCCCCACGAACCGGCGCTCAGACGCGAGTGCCGGCCGGGGTTGACCACACCATCACGGCCTCAAGCCTACCGCAAGCCAACTGCCGCGGAAGCCCCGGACAAGCGGCGACACACCGTACGCGCCACACAAGACGCTCGACCACTGCAGCGGCGGTGTTAGGCGTCGGCCCGCTGCGCCAGGAGCTCCGGATATGGCAGCGCGGCTCTTTGCCCGAGGCGATCTCGTTCAGCCGCAGCGGTGCGATTCCGATCCGCTGCAGCGGCTTGTCAGGCGACAGGATGCGACTACACGTTGTGAACCGCCTCGATGCGGTGCCCGTCGAGGTCGATGATGAATGCGGCGTAGTAGCCGGGCCCGTAGTCGCTGCGCAGTCCGGGCCCGCCGTTGTCCGATGCCCCGTGGGCCAGAGCTGCCGCGTGGAACCCGTCGACCGCAGCTCGGGAGGGAGCTGAAAGGGCAAGATGGAACCCGCGCCCAGCAGCCTCGGCCTGGGGCGTTTCCTTGAGAGAGAGCTTGTCTCGTCCCTCTTGGACGCCGTAGCCCGCGAATCCCGGCGCGTCGAGAACGCGGCGATAGCCCAAGGCGGCGAGCGCGGCGTCGTAGAGGGCCACCGCGCGCTCGAGATCCGCGACTGGGAGCGAAGCGTGGTGGAGCATGCCGCCTAGAGGAACCGGCACTCAGACGCGAGCGCTGGCCGGGTTGTTGAGAACACGCTCACGGCCCCAAGGCTACCGCAAGCCGACTGGGGGGCGTATGCCCCGCCTTTCGGGCGGCGACGTCGAGCCGCCTTCCGGAGGGCGCTCGACCGCTGCAGCGACGATGTTAGGTAGCCTGCGCGTCTTCTTCGAGTCTCGAGACCGCCTCGAGCACTGCGGCCCGGTGCGACGCAAGCTTGACCCACTTCGGGAGTCGGTTCACGAGGCTCGCCTGATATGGACCGCGCTCACGAACCCGGGCTGCGACGTAGTCTCGAACCCGCTCCAGATGCCGAGGGTTGTATGCCCAGAGCGTGTGGCCGAGACAGGGTGTCTGGAGGCGAACAGGCATCCCAAAGTAGGGATCGTATGGCGCCACGAAGCGGGGTGGCAGCCACTCGACGCTGGGGGGAGAGTAGCTGCGGCAACGGCATGCGAGCTACTGGTCGCCGCGTCTCTCGAGCGCGAAGAGCTGTATGCCCTCGGGAACTGGATCGAACCCTCTCGAGAGGAGAATCTTGTGGCGAAGCGACTCGTCCGTGACGAGTCGCGCTCGTAGCTCGTAGACGTTACCCGAGACACCAAGACGCACCTCTGGGTCTCGTTCAGCGGCAGTGACCCACGATTCGCCCCACAACCGCGGCGTCCGAGCCCAGCGATGCGAATGGACGTACAGCTGTCCATCGTAGGTGTAACAGTCGATGTAGACGGACTTTGGCGATTCAGGGTCGACCTCGAGATCGCACTGCGTTCCGTCCCCTAGGAAGTCCCAGGTGCGCGGGATCTCCGCCACCGCGCCTGAGATCCTGGTTCCCGGAATCATCGAGCAAGGCCCGACGGCGATACAGGCTGCGGCTACGGGGACGAGTAGGCGGAGCATCGGGCGAGGGTGGTGAAAGGACACGGGACCTCCTGCACGGTCGTCCCGAACCGATGAGCAAGATCGATTCTGGCAGAGGCGGTGTCGCCAGCGCTAGAGCACGCGGTGCAGGCAGTAGACAGAAGGCTGCACGTCAAGGACTGCACCGACCGCGCCGGCTAGCGGACCCGGCGCTCAGCGGCGAGCGCCGCCCGACAAGTCGCGGACATTGCCACCGCCCAAGGCTCCCACGAGCCGGCTGCGGGGCCTTGGCCCCGGAGAGACAGCGAAGCCCGGGCGACCCGAATGAGCGCTCGGCGGCTGCAGCGCTGATGTTGAGCAGCATGGTGCGCGTCGCACGACCCTTAGCCTCCGATCGCGAGTGCGGCCTCGACCTGGTCGCTGTAGCCGGAGCCCCAGCAACGGGTGTAGCCAGCGGCCAACGCAGACTCGACCTCCTCGTACACGATCTCGCCTGAGCGACACTCTTGGGTGAATTGCCGATCGACCGAGGCGAGGTATTTGGCAGCGCAAGCCCACTGCTCCTTGTCGATCTCGTGACGCATGCGGAGGATCTCGAGGCGGCTTCGAGCCAGGCGGTGAAGGGTACCCATGAAGCGGCATGGCTCGCTCTTCGCTGAGGACGCGGCGGGGACAAGCTGGCGCTCGCGCGGTGGCTCAATGATCACGACGGTCGGCTCGCTCCGACACGAGCTGAGTCCCAGGATGAGGAAGCCGACTGCCGAGGTGCGCCTCACCCCGAGTCTCATACTGCCCAACAGCTACAGCGCTTGGCTGCGAGCGCCTGGATTGAAGGTGAACGCGCCACCATGCGCCCAAGGTAGCTGAGCCGGCTGATGGCGTAGACCACGCAGGCGGCGTTGCCCCGGGGAAACCCCGAGAGTGTGGCGCTCGACTGCTACAGCGCCCTGTTGGAGGGCGTGTTGGCCCTACCGGTTCGGAGGAGGAGTGCCCTTGAGAAGGCCACCGACGCTCAAGTCCTCGTCCACGTCCGGCCAGTGGATGCCCTGACCGTCGCCCAGAATCTCGTAGTTGGCCCGCTGCTCAGGCGTTGCATGAAGCAAACGGGGAAACCACGCCAGGGGCACGCTGATTCGGCGCCCGTCCGCGAGAAGGACCGCGAACTCGTCCGAGGAGAACACCACCTCCCTCGCGCGAGCATCGCTAGTCGGCATCGAAGAACTCATGCCAGGCCTCCAGGAGTCTGTCCTGGGTCTCCGCCACGAGTCGCTCGACCCGACTCAGCTCGCGCGACGAGAACCCAGAAGAAGATGCTAGCGCGACCGGCGAGAGCCAGAACTTGGCCAGCGCCTCGTCCCGCTGAACGTGGACGTGAGGAGGCTCCAGGCCCTCGTTGCTGAAGAAGAACAGACGGTAGGGGCCGTTTCGTCCAACGGTCGGCATCGAAACGGAGCATCGTCGAGCCGAGTGACGAATCGGGACACAGTACGGTGGGGGACCGTCGTCCAACGGAACCAGCGCTCAGAGGCGAGCGCCAGCCGGGTTGTTGAAGACACCATCACAGCCGGAGGCTACCGCAAGCCGCCCGCGGGGCGCATGCCCCGTTCGGGCGACGGTCCCTCAGAGCCCTCCTGACGGGGCTCGGCCGCAGCGCCGATGTTAGGCAGCGAGCGACTTTGCGGCCAGTCGCGGAGCGTGCGGACGAAGTCGAAGAAGTGCGGTCGATTCCACTCGTAGGTTCCATCGATTCCCATGTACGCGACGACGAAGTGGCCTTCCGTAGCGGACCACGCCGCGTACTCAATCCAGAGGCTCTGCGTGTCGTCGTGTCGCCGATAGGTGACGAGGGGGCCGTCAGAGACCGGCCGTTCGTCAAGGGAGAAGCCGAGCTTGCGGGCATAGTATTCGGTGAAGCCAGCAGTCTCGGAATCTGGACCGAACAGCAACATCAGCGTTGCCTGCGAGTGCTCGGCATTGCTCGTGTGGTGAGCAGCTCCCGTCGACAAAGTAACCAGCTGCGTTCGCGGGCCGTTGATCGCATCAGACTCCTGGATGTTCCAGATCATGAAGTAGTAGGGAATCTGCGCGGACCAATGAGCAGAGGAGAGCACCAACATGTCGCCCTGCATCCCCAGTTTGAACTGCGAGGGGATCGGCATGAGAGGCTGCTGGGGATCCCGGTCCTTGGACTTGACTGCGTTGTATACGACCGAGCCGCCGAATACCCCCAACCGCTCGGCCCACGAGAACATGATCTCGAGAAGCCCGTCGTGTTCTTTGGGGAGGACGACTTGCTCTCGGGCGTAGGTGTGCTTCACGTGAGAGTCGATCAGGTAGTAGAGATGCTCCCGTGGGCCCTTCATGGTCTCGACGTCCAACTTGGGATAGTTGGCATTCAGCCAGTTGTTGAACCGCGCCAGATCCACTGCGACGTAAGCGGGCTCGTACACAGCGCGTGTGAGCGGCTGAAGTGAGTAGCCACCCTGGATGGAGGGATCAGCGGAAACTGGGCTCACAGCCAGGAGCAACAACACGGCAGTGCATGTGATCCGTCCGCGCAACGGGAACCCTCGCCGCCTAACGGACCCGGCGCTCAGACGCGAGCGCCGGGCGAGAAGTTGAAGACACCATCACAGCCCCAAACCTACCACGAGCCGCCCTCGGGGCGAATGCCCCGTCTAGGCGGCGATGCTCCAGTCCCCACCAGAGAGCGCTCGGCCGCTGCAGCGCCGATGTTAGGCGGCATCCGTGTACCCCTAGTCCTCACGGGTGGGGGCTCGATCGAGCACATGCTGTGGGGTGTAGTGCCAGAAGTTGAGTGGATTTCGAGGGCGCGGCGTGTTGAGGTATCCCCTCGTCTTGAGGGAGACACCGAGCCTCTGGTTCTTGCACTTCTGGTCGAGGTGCTCGATGACAGTAAACCGCTCGTGTGCCCGCCGCGAGAAGCTCCGGGTATTCCCGCCGAAGAGGGTCTCCTGTGGGCCAGTTGCTGCCTGCCACTCGCCGAAGGCGCCGCTGTCCTCGCGCGACGACCGAGCGAGTCCCGCAAAGAGATCAGCAGCTTGGACGATCGGCTCCCGCGTCGACTCCACCTCCTGGAGTTCGACGATATGGAAGAAGCACTCGGGGATCTGGTCGAACAGCAGGTTTTGCGACAGGTGCTTGCGCCAGCGCCCAACGTGGCCCAAGCAGTCGGAGGTAGTGCTCCAGTCTAGGTCGGTCCGTTCGTCGGGGTGAAGCCACCACTCCGCTTCAGGTTCCCGTCGTGACATGAGACCACGATGAAGGTGGAAGAACATCCTCTCGTAGTTCGCGCGATCATCTCGGTTGGGGATGGCATGCCGGGCATCGTGCGTGTCCCATACCAGCGTATCAACGCGGACATCGCGCAGGACTATCGATTCAAGCACCAGGTCGATGAGGGCGACGGCGCAATAGCGCTCGCGCGCTCCCTTGAGCTTCACCCACTTGAACTCGCTGACCTGGCTGCGGGTCAGGATCCTTCGGATCAGCTCGGAGAGGCTCGGGACCTGCTCAACGGGCAATGAGACTGAGGCGATCGCGCGAAAGCGGCCTTGGTTGTGGCTGCTCTCGTCGGAGAACGCGGCGTATCGCATTGCCCCTAGCTGATGCCGCCTAATGGACCCGGCGCTCAGACGCGAGCGCCGGCCGAGAAGTTGAGGACACCACCATTGGCCCGAGGCTACCACGAGCCGGCTGCGGGGCGGAAGCCCCGGACAGACGGCGGAGCTTCAGGGAGACAGTGCGAGGCGCTCGGAGGCTGCAGCGCCGATGTTAGCCGGCACGGCGCGAGGCGAACCGCCAGATGCTGGCAACGGTGAGGGAAGAAGCGAGGAGAGCCGCGACGCCCAAGTGGATCGCGCCCGAGGCAGCGAGCTGCAGCTGTCGCATGGGTAGGGCGTCGCTCTGGAACGACAGCGCGGCGCCGGCGACAGAAGCCACCGCGGTGGGGATCACCACTGCGGCGGCGAGGGTCATGCGGGCGAACGGAGAAGGAGCGCCCGGACGCGGCCTTGTGGGCGCTTGGCGGAACCAGCGAAGAAGCCAGTATCCGAGAAGCGCGAGCCCCGCGAAGGTGCTGCCGTGCTGTAGCACCTTGTATGCATAGACCGTGTAGCCCTGCCAAGTCAGGATCTCCGAGGACAACACGGGAAGCTGCAGAACGACGGCTCCGTTGGCGTGAGTAAAGGCGTCCCAGACCAGGTGGGTAGCGGCTCCAACGAGAATGGATGCGACGACCACGTGGAGGCTGCGGGCGGGCAGCACTCCGGCGCACTGCTCTCGCGGCACGCGCGCCCGCAGTGAACCGGGCGCGAGCTCACAAAGGAGCGGCGCCAGGACGAGGTGGAAGGCGGCGTACACGAGGAGGCCTGCTGGCACGCAGAAAAGAACCAGCCCAGTGGGGCTGTGCCCGACTGACTTGAAGGGCAGGCCGGGAGCGAAGTAGGGCAGATCGGGCACAACGCTGCCAACGATTAGACCTGATAGGCAGGTGAAGCGAGCGAGGGGGCCCGCCAGCGGTACGACTGCTGCAGGATGGGCGGCGGTGAAAGGCACACTCCGTGCCGGCTAACGGACCCGGCGCTCAGAGGCGAGCGCCGGCCGGGTTGTTGAGAACACCATCACAGCCGAAGGCTACCACGAGCCGCCTGGTGGGGCGCAGCCCCAGGGAGGCGGCGGCGCCCCGGGATGCCCCAGCGGGCGCTCGGCCGCTGCAGCGCCGATGTTAGGCAGCGTATCGCTATGCTCTGTTCCATGGGTTGGATCCTCGCGGCTCTGCTCGTTCTCGCTGTCCTAGGGATGCTTGGCTGGTGGTTGAGCAGGCCGCTTCCACCGGCAACGCTCTCGGAGGTCGACCTGGAGAGCGAGTTCTACGGCCTGCAGGAGTACGCCATCGGCGAGGCTTCGGTTGTGCTGACGCATCTGCGAACGAAGCGCTGGATCGAGTTCCAGCGGACTGGAGACGCCGGCCTCGCGCTAGAACTGCGCGTCGGCCCGGGATCCAGCTCCGCGGAGGCGCGGGCGTTGCTGGAGCGCGCAGGTTTCGTTGGAGAACTCTGTGACAATGGCGAATCTGTGGCTCTGGGGGCGCTACACGGTCGAGAGTGTGAAGAGTGGGCGGCTTTGGCAAGGCAGCTCATTCGGGTCTGGCCGCTGGATCCGGCCGAGCTCTACGCGTGCCGGTTCCGGGGACAGAAGGACAACCAGCGGATGAAGCAACGGCTCCGGGAGTCGGTAGAGCGAGCGAAGTCCGCCTAGCTGCCTTGTATATCGCTCCCCACTCCCACTGCGGGATGCGATGGTTGAAGTGTCGCCCGGGGAGATCGTTGCTGCCTGAGGCCCCGAGCCTGTCCGTTAGATGGATCCCCCGCCCTCTTTGCCCATGCCGCGGAGTATCTGAGGCCCAGTGAGCCTGCATCTACAAGGTCGGTAGGCAACGGTACAGGGTCGGGGGACCCGGGTGTCAGCCTACCACCGAGGAGCCCGATGAAGAAGCACTGGCTTTGTGGGATCGATGTGAGCGCGAAGGAGCTGGCTGTCGCGATCGACACCGGCCGGGGCCCCGTTTGGGAGGGGGTCTTCAGCAACGACGGCGCCGGCCATCGGAAGCTGATCCGACGTCTCACGCGGAGCCGGGCCCGGGTCCGCGTCTGTGTGGAAGCCACCGGGATCTATCACCTCGACCTGTGCCTCGCGGTCGTGGGCGCCGATCGGGTGGAGGTCGCCGTCGTGAACCCGCGGGCCACGAAGGCCTTCGCGGTCGCGCAGATGCAGCGGTCGAAGACGGACCGGATCGATGCGCTGCTGCTGTTGGAGTTCGTAAGGCGCATGGAGTTCGAAGCGTGGGTGCCGCCGAAGGACTCGATCCTGGCACTCCGGGCCCTCTCGCGGCGGATCCAGGCGCTTCTGGTAACCCGGGCGCAGGAGAAGAACCGGCTCCACGCGGATGAGGCCGTCGACGCCACCCCCGTGGCGATCCGCGAGAGCATCGAGCGTCACATCGAGGCGATCAACGCCGAGATCGAGAGCCTCACGGAGGCGGCGCTCGAGGAGGTCCGTGGCGATGCGACGCTGTCCGCACGCTTCGATCACCTGGTGTCCGTGAAGGGCATCGCAAATGCGAGTGCGGTCACGCTGCTGGCGGAGCTCTCGGTGCTGCCCGCGGACATGTCGGCACGGCAGTGGGTCGCCCATGCGGGACTGGATCCCAAGCACGCCGAGTCTGGGAGCTCGGTGAAGGGCGCCGTGCGGATCAGCAAGGTCGGCAACCGACACCTCCGTGCGGCGCTCTTCCTCCCCGCCCTCGTCGCCTCCCAATACGAGCCGCAGGTCAAAGCCTTCTACCAGCACCTCCTGGCCGCCGGCAAGAAACCCATGCAGGCACTCGTCGCCGTCATGCGCAAGCTGCTGCACGCCATCCACGGCATGTTCCGACTCGGGGCCGACTTCGACGGAGCCAGGTTCTACCGGGAAGGAGCTTGACGAGCGACGGAGTATCTAACGGACCCGGCGCTCAGA
>JANQSB010000335.1 GCA_028284295.1 Myxococcota bacterium
CGGGGGTCGGCGCGGCGGGACGCCTGGTCTACGAGCCCTTCGCCCGCACCGGTCTGCGGGCCGCCTGCCGCCAGGTCTTCGGTCGCGCGGTGGAGCCCATCTTCGACCTGTCCGGCGCCGACCTGGTGCTCGACTTCGGCTCGGACTTCCTGGACGGTGCCCACGGCTCGATCGAGCACATGCGCCAGTTCTCGGACGCCCAGGATCTGAAGAAGCATCCGGACGGCGGTGCGAAGATGGTCACCGTCGGGCCGCGGCTCTCGATGACCGGCTCGAACGCCGACCAGTGGCTGGCCGCCAAGCCGGGCAGCGAGGGCGTGGTCGCCCTGGCGCTGGCGGCGCGGGTGGCGGCGAAGAACCCGACTGCGGTACCCGCCGCGGCGGCCGCTGCGCTCAAGGGGGCCGACAAGAGCCCGACGGCCCAGGCGGGGGTCGACGAGTCGGCCTTCCAGCAGATGGTCGACCTGGTGATGCACGCCAAGCACGCGGTGGCGCTGCCGCCCAGCGTCGCGGCCACCGGCCCGCAGGCCACGGCGACCGCCTCGGCGGTGCTGCTGCTCAACGTCGTGCTGGGCGCCGTCGGGAGCGCCCTGGTCCTGCCCGAGGCCGAGACGGCGCCCGAGCCGGCCAGCCTCGACGACCTGCGTCGCCTGACCCAGAAGATGGACTCCGGCCAGGTGGACCTGCTGCTCGTTCACGACGCCAACCCCGTCTACTCGGCACCGGGTGGCCTCGGCTTCGGTGAGGCGCTCAAGAAGGTGGGCTTCGTGGTCTCCTTCGCGTCGCTCGTGGACGAGACCAGCGCCGTGGCCGACCTGGTCCTGCCGGATCTCACGCCCCTCGAGTCGTGGGGCGACGCCGAGCCGCGCAAGGGCGTCCGCTCGCTCCAGCAGCCGACGATCCGGCCGCTGAAGGACGGTCGCGCCATCGGCGACGTGCTGCTCGCCGTCGGACGCGCGGCCGGTGCCTCGAGCCTGCCTGCGGGCGACACCCTGGGCGTGCTCCAGGCCAACTGGTCGGGCGAGTCCTGGCGCCAGGCCCTGGACCGCGGCGGTGTCTTCTCGGACACGCCCACCGTGGCACCGCAGCTGCGCGACGGTCTCTCCGTCTCGGTCTCGGTTCCCGAGCTCGCCGGCACCGGCGATCACGCGCTGGTCGCCTACGAGCACTCCTTCCTGGGCGACGGTCGCGGTGCGGCGCTGCCCTGGCTGCAGGAGATCCCGGACCCGGTCACGAAGGCCAACTGGGTGTCCTGGGCGGAGGTCAGCTTCGACACCGCCCGCGAGCTGGGCGTCGACTTCGGCGACGTGGTGCGGGTGGACACGGGGTCGGGCGCGGGCAGCGTGGAGCTTCCGGTCTATCCCCGCGGTGGCGTGCGCGACGACGTGGTCGCCATCGCGACCGGACAGGGTCACACCGAGGGCCACTATGCATCGATGGCCGGTGACGGTGCGCCCGGCGTGGCGCGCGGTGTGAACGTGGTGTCGGTGCTGCCGGCCAGCTCGGACGGCTCGGGCGCGGCGGCCTTCCTGGCCACGAAGGCACGGGTCTCGAAGACCGGCGCCTTCTCGCGCATCCCGCTCACCCAGTGGACCGACAACCAGCGCGGCCGCGACCTGGTGCCGGAGATCTCGCTCGCGGCGCTGGCGGACCACGGCAAGGGCTCGCACTTCGCCGCCGAAGGCGGCGGGGGTCATCACTTCGACGGCCCGCCCTTCGAGTACGACATGGAGAACGACTCGAGCCCCGAGAGTCCCTACCGCTGGGGCATGACGATCGACAACGATCGCTGCACGGGCTGCTCGGCCTGCGTCGCGGCCTGCTACATCGAGAACAACATCCCGGTGGTGGGCCAGGAAGGCCAGACCCGCCGCCGCGACATGAGCTGGATCCGCATCGAGCGCTACATCGGCGACGGAGACCGCAGCGGCGGCTACGACCGGCGCCCCTACCCGGACCGCGAGGAGCTGGGCAAGGTGGACGTGCGGCAGGCCCCGATGCTCTGCCAGCATTGCGGCGCCGCGCCCTGCGAGGCGGTGTGCCCGGTCATCGCGACCTACCACACGCCCGAGGGCATCAACGGCATGGTGTACAACCGCTGTGTCGGCACCCGCTACTGCGCGAACAACTGCACCTACAAGGTGCGCCGCTTCAACTACTTCGACTACAGCCGCGAGAACTGGCCGGGCCTGCTCGGCCTGATGCTGAACCCGGAGGTCACCGTCCGGGGCCAGGGCGTGATGGAGAAGTGCACCTTCTGCGTCCAGCGGATCGAGGCGGCGCGCCAGCCCGCCAAGGATGCCGGTGAGGTCATCGCCGACGGCGCGGTCCAGACCGCCTGCCAGCAGTCCTGCCCGACCAACGCGATCACCTTCGGCAACGCGAAGGACCCGAAGAGTCAGGTCGTGGCGAAGCGGGACGAGAAGCGCGCCTACCACTCGCTGCAGACCCTCAACACACGGCCGGCCGTGACCTACTTGAAGCAGGTGCGCCGGGTCGAGGGCGACTCGAGCCACGAGAAGAAGGGGAGCCACTGATGACGCCGCCTCCCGCCACCGCAGCGGTCGACATGATGCGGCCGGACACGATCCCCCAGGATTCCCAGATCAACCGCGACGTCATGTCCGTGACGAAGGGCGTGTCGTGGCAATGGGGTCTGATGCTCGGCATGGCGCTGATCGGCGTCGCGCAGGCCGTCTTCACCCTGGGCTACCAGACCTACGTGGGCCTGGGGGTCGCCGGCTACCAGGCGCCGGTCTTCTGGGGCGTCTACATCATCAACTTCGTGTTCTGGATCGGCATCGGCCACGCCGGCACCCTGATCTCGGCCATCCTCTTCCTCTTCCGCGCCAAGTGGCGAAACGCCATCAACCGGGGCGCCGAGGCCATGACGGTCTTCGCCGTTCTCACGGCGGCGCTCTTCCCGCTGATCCACATCGGGCGCCTGTGGAAGTTCTACTTCCTGATTCCCTATCCCAACCAGCGCGCGCTGTGGGTGAACTTCAAGAGCCCGCTCTTGTGGGACGTCTTCGCGATCAACACCTACATGTTGATCTCGATCATCTTCTTCTTCGTCGGCCTGATCCCGGACATCGCCATCGCGCGTGACCGGGCCACGGGCGTCAAGAAGTTCGTCTACACCATCCTGGCCGGCGGCTGGCAGGGCACCGGGCGCCAGTGGAAGGCGCACAACCGCACGGTGCTGCACCTCGCCGGGCTGGCGACTCCCCTGGTGCTCTCGGTGCACTCGGTCGTGTCCTGGGACTTCGCCATGTCCATCGTCCCGGGCTGGCACGCCACCATCTTCGCTCCCTACTTCGTGGCCGGCGCCATCTTCGGCGGCTTCGCCATGGTGATCGTGGTGATGATCCCGGTGCGGCGGATCTTCCGGCTCGAGGCCTACATCACCGACTACCACTTCGAGAACATGTCCCGCTTCATCCTCTTCACCTCGCTGATCTGCGGATACGCGTACGGTGCGGAGTACTTCATCGCCTGGTACAGCGGCGTGGAGTTCGAGCAGACCTCGTTCTGGCTGCGGGTCTTCGGTCCCTACTGGCTCTCGACCTGGTTCATGATCAGCTTCAACGTGATCTTCCCGCAGCTCTTGTGGATCAAGAAGCTGCGGACCCACGTGCCCTTCCTCTTCGTGCTCTGCGTGGGCATCAACATCGGCATGTGGTTCGAGCGCTACGTCATCATCATCACCTCGCTCTCGCGGGAGTACGTGCCCGCGGCCTGGGGCCTCTACATCCCGAGCGTGGCGGAGCTCTCGATCCTGGTCGGCTCCTTCTGCTGGTTCAGCATGTTCTTCCTGCTCTTCCTGAAGTTCCTGCCCATCATCGCCATCGCGGAGATGAAGGAGCTGCTCATCCACGACAAGGCGCACGCGGCCGCCGGTCACACCCAGGAGGCTCACTGATGCCGACTCTGGTGAGCGTTTTCGACCTGCCGGACGACACGGCTCTGGCGATCCGGAAGCTCAAGGGTCGCGGATTCGACGAGATCGAGTCGTACGCGCCGGCCCCCTTCGAGCAGATCGACGAGGCCATGGACGAGCGCCCTTCCAAGGTGCGCGCCTTCACCCTGGTGGGCGGCCTGACGGGCGTCTTCACGGGCTTCCTGATGCAGATCTGGATGTCCTGGGAGTGGCCGATCAAGATCGCCGGCAAGAACTTCGCCTCGATCCCGCCCTACGTGATCATCGGCTTCGAGCTGACCATCCTCTTCGGCGGCATCCTCACCTTCCTGGGGCTGATGCTCGTCGGTCGCCTCTATCCCCGGCCGCTCGACAAGGCCTACAGCCCGCGCTTCTCCGCCGAGGAGTTCGGCGTGGCCGTGACCGTCGGCGAGCGGGACGTGGCCGAGGTCGACGCGCTGCTGCGGAGCCTCTCCGCCAAGGAGGTCACGCTCCTCGATGACTGAGCTCGCGATCCGACGGAAGCGCACCGCTTCCCTGCGCCCGCTGACCGGAGGGGTGATGCTCGCCGTGGCGTTGTCCTTCGGCTGCTGGGAGCAGATGGACGACGGCAAGTGGTTCCCGCAGATGAAGCGTCAGCCGGCGGTGCAGGCCTTCGAGATGGTGACCTGGAACGACCAGCTGGAGGGCTTCACGCCCCCGGCCGGCACCGTGCCCGTGGGGGGGGCGGGTCTGCCCGATCTGGCCGCCATGGACATTCCCAGCCAGGATGCGGTGCCCAATCCCGTCCAGCCCACCCTCGAGTCGCTGAAGAACGGTGAGAAGCGCTTCGGCCAGTTCTGCGCTCCCTGCCACGGCCCGCTCGGAATGGGAGACGGCCCCGTCGCCGGTCCCTCGCCCTTCGCGCCGAACAACACGGGCCCGCTGCCCGTGGTCCTGCCCATCAACGGGCCGACCAGCATGGCCAAGGTCTTCAGCGACGGTCACCTCTACACGACGATCTCCCTGGGACGCGGGCGCATGCCGTCCTACAACCGCATCCCCCCCATGGAGCGCTGGGACATCGTCAACTACCTCCGCGAGATCAACGGTCAGGGAGTGCGACAGTGAGCGCAGCCGGAATGGAGATCGAGAAGGCGAACCCGCGCCCCTTGCCCCAGCCCCTCACGGCCATCTGTGCCGGTGCGGCGCTGCTGGGCGTCGTGGCGTTCGCGTACGGCCTGCTGACCGACCCGCAGACCGCCTGGCTCGCCTTCCACACCAACTTCATCTACTTCGGAACCCTGGGGCAGGGCGGTCTCATCCTGGCGGCCATCTTCTGCACCGTGGGCGCGCGCTGGCCCGGCCCCTACCGCCGCATCGCCGAGGGCCTGGGCGCCTGGGTGCCCGTGACCGCCGTGCTCTCGGTGGTGGGCTACTTCGGGCGGCACTTCCTCTTCGAGTGGTCGCGCGAGGGGGCGGCGCACGGCAAGGAGGTCTGGCTGAACGACGCGCGGGTGTACGGGACCGACGTCACCATCCTGGTGCTGCTGGCGATCTGGGCGCTGATCTTCCTGCGGACCTCCCTGCGGCCGACCCTGGGCGGCGGCTCCCCCGGCGCCACGGGCTTCGCCAAGAACCTGTCCGAGCGCTGGACCTCGGGCTGGAAGGGAGACCGCGCGGAGCGCGACGCCTCGGACGCCAAGCTCGGTCGCATGGCGCCGCCGATGATCCTCTTCTTCGCCATCGGCTTCTCGCTGGTCGTGTTCGACCAGGTGATGTCGATGGAGCAGATGTGGTTCTCGAACCTCTTCGGCGCCTACGTGCTCTGGGGCGGGATCGCTTCGGCCCTGTCGCTGACGGCCGTGATCGCCATCCTGCACCGCAACGCGCCGGGCTTCGAGGGGCAGATCAGCGAGGCCCGGATGCACGACGCCGGCAAGCTGATCTTCGCCTTCGGGATCTTCTGGCTCTACCTCTTCTTCGCCCAGTACCTGGTGATCTACTACGGCAACCTGCCGGAGGAGACCGGCTTCCTGCGCGACCGCCTGGGCCCGCAGTTCCTGATCGACAAGGGCTACACGCCCGCGGCCTTCGCCTTGTCCTGGACCGATTGGGACTTCCAGTGGTCGCGCCTGTCGGAGGGATGGGGCTGGATCTCGATGCTGGTCTGGCTCTTCAACTGGATCATCCCGTTCTGGGTGCTGCTGGGGCAGCGGCCCAAGAAGACCGTCTGGATCGCCGGACCCGTCGCCTGTGGCGTCGTGATCGGCTTCTGGCTCGAGCGCAACCTGCTGATCTGGCCGTCGGTGGTGAAGGGCGACATGTTCGCCTGGCTGGGGCCCATCCAGATCGGCGTGCTGCTCGGCTTCGTCGGCTCCTTCGCGCTGGTCTTCCTGGTCTACTCGCGGGTCTTCCCGTCGCTGGCGGTTCCCGAGCGCAGCTGACGGTCGGAAGCTGCCTCGCTCCCGGGCGGCCCTAGAAGCGGTAGGTGACGCCGGCCCAGAGCTCGTCGCGGCGGCGCATGAACTGGTCCGCGAAGGACTGCTGCGCGTGGCCGAAGGGCGACTGGGTGGTGCGCTCGAGCGGGCCGTTCAGCAGCTGCCAGTTGCCGTCCTGCCAGGTGCTCGGGTCGCCGAAGCTGCACCCCGAAGGCGACCCGGAGAGGGTTCCGTCGGCGCACAGGTCGCGCACGATGTGGTGGCGCTTCTGTCCCCAGAGCATGTTCACGCCGAGCTCGAAGGAGAGCTGCGCGTCCCAGGCGTAGCGGAGCTTCGGACCCCACAGGACCGCTCCGGCGTTCCAGTCGACCACCGCCAGGTTCGAGAGCATCAGGGCGTCGTCCAGCCAGTACTGACGGATGGAGAGCGTCGAGGTCACGCTGTTCTCTTCGCGGACCATGCCGTCGCCCCCCACCCGTGAGTCCTGGTAGTCGACGATGTGCTCGAAGAAGGTCTGGAAGGAAACCAGTGCCGCGCGCTTCGGGTGCAGGACCGGGATCTTGAAGCCGCGGTCGAGCCCGATGGCGAGCTTGTAGACCGAGCTCTTCGCGATGCCGTCGCGATCGTCGGCCCGCATGTTCTGGAGAGAACGGTTGATCTCGCCGGCCATCTCGAGGCGCAGCACGGTCTCGATGCCCGGGATCTGGTAGTCCATCGAGGCGCCGAGGGTGAGCAGGCGCGGGTAGCGGAGCTCGGCCTCGCTGCCCGCCCAGGGCAGACCGAGCAGGGCGATTCCGGCCCCGCAGCGGTCGAGCCCGCCCGGCTGGTCGGGGACGCCCGCACAGCCACCGAGGGAGGGGTCGGCCACGTTGGCGGCCACGTACCAGGCGTTCTGCAGGTCCTGGTTGGCGGCTTCGAGGGTGCCGCCGGGGGCAGGGGTCTCGCCGCTGCGATCGTAGGGGTCGAAGCCGTTCACCCAGACGCCGGGGCCGGCCCCGCCGCTGTGCGGGAACGGAGCCCCGGCCCCCTGGCCGAGCTGCGAGAGCTGGTCGACGAGCACCGCGACCGAGCCGTTGGGGTTGGTGGCGGTGTCGAAGCGGGGGTCGGCGCTACCCTGCAGGAAGAGCATGGCCGCCGCGTTGGGATTGCGGGTCGAGTAGTGGTTGCGGAAGCGGGAGACCGGCGTCTTCTGGAAGCCGTAGAAGGCCGAGAGCGAGAAGGAGATGCCGGGCTTCGGGAGCCGGAACTCCACCCGCGCCCCCGGCTGGGTGTTTGCCAGAGTCCAGTCGTGGTCCTTGGTGCGCGCGAGCGAGATGTTGAGGAGCTGGTGCCCCGCCGCGTCCGCCCGCGCCTGGCACGCGACGGTGAAGGCCCAGGCCTCGCCGCACTGTCCGAACTGGTCGGGCGTGAACTCGTCGAAGACCCAGGCCAGCTCGGCCTGGAAGTCCTCGAAGGGACCCACCCGGCCGAAGGCGTGGACGAAGTCGAGGGCCAGCTGCGGGATGCGGCGATCCTCGAGGTCGACCACCACGTTGTGGACGCTCAGATCGATGGGGTTCACGACGTCCTGGAGCCGGAAGAAGTCGGTCTTGCCCCAGACGATCTGCTGACGACCGATGCGGAGGAAGCTGTCCCCGTGCTCCAGGTCGAAGTAGAACTCGCGGAAGATGCAGGTGTCGTTGGCGTTGTCGAAGCAGTCGAAGGCGAGCTCGCTCTCGCGCCGGTTGATGTCGAAGGACGAGCCCTTGAACGAAGAACGGTCGCCCTTGGAGCCCGCATAGAAGTTCAGCGGCGTGGCCAGGTCCATCGAGGCGAGACCCAGGGAGGCGTCGAGGCCGCTGCCCGCCGGCAGGCCGCCGTTCTGCAGGGTGCCGGGCGGCAGGCCCAGCGGTCCCTCGCGGAACTTCCCGAAGTTGTCGCGCAGGCCCTCGTAGGTGACCCCGTTGGCGTTGCCTCCGATGGCGGGCTGGCTGCCGCCCTTGGCGTTCACCGGAGACAGCACGCCGCCGAAGAAGGCGACGTCGTCGATGGCTATGGCCGGGATGCGGCGTCCGCTGAACGAGGTGCCGTCGTCGGCGTTCAGGATGGTGAACTCACCCCCCAGGCGACCGCCCTTGCCCGAGAAGGTCTGGCCCCGCAGCGAACGCCTCGACGCGTCGTTGTTCGGGAACTTCGCGCCCGTTCCGAAGGCGCCCCGTTCGACGCTGTTGCCGTAGAGGTCCGACTGGGTCTGGAAGATCGCCTCGTAGCTCGGGCGCGTGAGCGCGTGGAAGCTCCAGTACCAGTCATCGTCGACGTAGATCTCCACGTCGCTCTCGAGGTTGAGCTGGGTCAGCCAGGAGCTGACGCTCGGGTTCGCCTCGAAGTCCGGCGAGCGCATGTGGAAGCGGGTGCGCGCGAAGCCGTGGATCTCGACCCCGTTCGCGAACCAGTCCCCGGCCCGGGCCGCGTCCACCCCCAGGAACGCGGTGACGAGGACGCAGCCAAGGAGCCTGCTGCGAGAGCGCTCGCGCATGTAGCGGGCCAGCGACACTGCTAGGCGATTGTTGCACGGATCCGTCTCCCCCGAGCCAAATCCTTTGCATCTCGACGACTTCGAGACACCCCGAATGGGGTGTGTACTGGTTCACACCACGACGCCGGACTCCATGGCTATACTGCCGGCCCGACGGGAGGGCCGGATGGACGCTAGTCGCGGCGTGCTATTGACCGGGGTCACGGGGTTCATCGGGGGCGAGCTCCTCGCCCGCTTGCTGGACCGCGACCCCGAGCGGCGCATCTACTGCCTGATCCGCGCATCGAGCCCCGAGCAGCTCGAAGCCCGTCGCCGCTCGGTGCTGGCGCACGCCGGAATCGACGGACCCGCGGGGGAGCGCGTCGTCGCCCTGGCCGGTGACGTGGTGCGGCCCGACCTCGGTCTGGGTGCCTCCGCGCCCGAGATCGCCGAGGCCGTGTCCGAGATCTACCACGTCGCAGCCAGCACCAAGTTCGACCTCGACCTCGAGAGCGCTCGGGCCATCAATCGCGACGGTGCCCGCCATATCCGCGACTTCGCGGCCCTGGCCGCCGAACGGGGCGGCGTGCGGCGGCTGCACCACGTCTCCACCGCCTACGTTGTGGGCGACTGCGAGGGCGAGGTGTTCGAGGGCGACGCCGAGTCGCCGAGCCGTTTCCGCAACACCTACGAGCAGACCAAGTGGGAAGGCGAGCAGGTGCTCTCCCCCGAGTCCTCGCCGGTCCCCGTCACCTGCTACCGACCGAGCATCGTCGTCGGTGACTCGCGGACCGGGCGAACCCTCCACTTCCGGGTCCTCTACGATCCGATGCGCTGGATCTACTCGGGCAAGATGCAGCTGCTGCCCTGCCGTCCGGAGGTGCGTCTCGACGTCGTGCCGGTGGACTGGGTGTGCGATGCGATGCTCGCACTGGGAGAGCAGGACGACAGCGCCGGCCAGGTCTACCACCTGAGCAGTGGCGCCGCGGGCGCCATGCGGATCGACGAGATCATCGACGTGTCGGTGGCGGCGGTGAACGCGTATCACGAAGAGGTCGGAATGGACGCGATTCCCCGTCCGACCGTCGTCTCCCCCGAGCTGCCGGACACCGCGACCGACGAGGAGCGGCAGCAGTCCGAGAAGCTCTTCGAGCTGGCCCGCGGCGTCATGGGCACCCACGTCCCCTACATGCTCACCGACCAGGTCTTCGACGGGTCGCGCACCCGGGACGCGCTCGCGGCCCCCGAGCTGCGCTGTCCGCCGCTGCGCGACTACCTGCACCGCATCGTGCGCTGGGGCGTCGAGCGGGGCTTCTCGACCGCCTGAGACCTCCGCTCGGCCCGGGTCTCGCGCCCGTGGAGCCTCTCGGGGGCTTCTCAGGCCCCGGCTTCCGAGGTCCCGGCTCCTGAGGTCCCAGCGGCTCCGCCGGCCTCCGCGGGCGCCTCGTCGAGGCCCATGCGGGCACACAGCGCCGGCGTGAAGGTCATGTCGACCAGCCAGGCGAAGGCCAGCATGCAGGTCGAGAGGATCGCGAACTCCACCTGGTGCTTCAGGCCGCTGGCCGCCAGCACCAGGAAGCCCGCGCACAGGGCCGCGGTGGTGGAGGTGACGGGTCGGGCCACGCCGCGCAGGGCCGCCATGACGGCGGCACTCTCGTCTCCGAGCTTTCGCACCTCCTGTCGGAAGCGCACCAGGAAGTGGATGGTGTCGTCGACGGCGATGCCCAGCACGATGCAGGCGATCAGGGAGGTGATGATGTTGAGCGTCACGCCGGTCAGGCCCAGGACGCCGAAGTAGACCGTCACGGGCAGGGTGTTGGGCACCAGGGCCAGGAAGGCCACCCGGAAGGAGCGGAAGTAGAGGGCCAGGATCACGTAGATGATGCCGATGGCGCCGGTCAGGCTGACGGCCTGTCCCCAGGCGATCTCGTCCATGGTGCGACCGATCAGCACCGTGTCGCCGGTGACGCCGCCGCGCAGCCCTTCCGGGAGCTGCTCGAGACGCGCCTCCACCCGGTCCACGAAGCGGTTGATGGCGTCGGATTGCAGCGACGGCGCCCGGGCCAGGATGTGGACCGCGTCGTACTTGGGGGTGACCAGGTCGCGCAGCCCGTCGTTCCAGAAGAAGAACAGGAACTGGGAGACCGCGCGCTTGGTCTCCGGAAGCGAGAGCCCCACCGCTTCGCTCTCGTGGAAGGCGCGATTCAGCACCATCAGGTAGTCGACCAGTGAGGTGGTCTTGCCGATCTCGGGCTGGTCCTGGAGCCAGCGTTGCAGCTCGCGAACGGCTTCGAGGGTCTCCGGGTGCTTGAAGGCGTCCCGCGAGTCGCCCTCGACGATCACGTGGAAGGTGGTCGAGCCCCCGAGCTCGGTGTCGAAAGCGACGCTGGCGAGGCGGACGGGATTCTCGGGCTTGAGGTTGGAGACGAAGGAGGTGCTGACCTCGATCAGGGTGACGCCGAAGAGGGCGACGGCGAGGACCAACGCCGCACCGGCCAGGACGCTCCGCCGGTACTCGATGTCGAAGCGCGCCAGGCGGGTCGCCATGGCGTCGATCTGGCTGGCCACCCAGGACGGGGCCTGCTCGGCGTCCGCGCCGCGTCTCGAGAGCGACAGCACTGCGGGCGCGACGGTGAGCGAGATGACCAGCGCGAAGAGCACCCCCGTGACGCAGAAGGCGCCGAACTCGCGAATGGCCGGGAGCCGACTCGTGCACAGGGAGAGGAAGCCCGCGGCCGTGGTGATGGCCGTGAGGAAGACCGGGAAGGCCACGTGCTGGAGGGCCTGTCTTGCGGCCTCCGCGCCGCGGAGCCCGCGCCGGGTGGCCGAGTCGTGCTCGGACACGAGGTGGACCGAGTACGCGAAGCCCAGGGCGTTGATGAGGATCGGCACGATGAAGGTGACGAGGTTCAACGAGCGTCCGACGGCCACCATGGTGCCCAGGGTCCAGACCTGGGTCATCCCGATGGTGAGCAGCGGCACCAGCACCCCGCGCAGGGTGCGGAAGCTGTAGAAGGCGATGATCGCCATGAAGACGAAGCTCAAGGGGACCAGCAGCAGCACGTCCCGCAGCAGGATCCGGCCGGTGGTCGCCTTGAGGGGCGGGTTCCCGGCCACGAGCACCGTGGCGTCGTCGCCGATCAGCTCCCGGGCGACGCGTTCGATCTCCTGGTCGATCTCCCGTTGTCGGAACTCGCGCTCGTTCATCTCGTCGGGGTAGACGAGCAGCGCGGCCGCCCGGCCGGAGCTCGCCACCAGGTTTCCCACGTGCATGGGGTCGGCGAGCACGCGTTCGCGGATGGCCGCCAGCTCGGCGGGGTCGTCGGGCACCTCGTCGAAGGCCGCTGCCACGCGCACGTCGCCGTCGTCGTTGCGCACGCCGGGGGCGTTGGAGAGCGAGAGCACCCGGCGCACCCCTTCCACGTCCTCGAGCCGGCGCGTCAGCTCGCGGATCCGCTCGAGGCCCTCGGTGGTGAAGACGTCGGCCTCGGTCAGGCCCACGAAGACCATCTCGTAGTACCCGAACAGGTCGCGGAAGTGGGCGTAGAAGTCCTGCTCGGGGCCGTCCTCCGGCAGGATCTTCTCGATCTCCGTCTCGATCTCGAGACGCATCGCGAGCGCGCGGACGTCGATGATCCAGGCGGCGAAGAACAGGGTGACGAGCGCCGAGACCGCGAGCACCCACACGGGCCGATACGCCATCGCTCGGAAGAAGCGGTCCAGGGGCCCCTCCGCCAGGATCAGGGAGACGTGAGTCGACATGCTTAGCAAAGAATTCCCGCCGCGCGCCGTGATCCGATACGCACACGCGGGCGGGCTTCTGTTAAGGTGGCCCGGCCGGGCGGGTCCCGGCGCAGGCAGGAGGTGTCGATGGGTGCCCGTTTCGCCTTCGCCACGCTCGCTCCCCACCCGAACGGCCTACGACCGGAAGTGTCGTGGCCGGTCGTGCTGGCATCCGTGTGCGCGGCGGCGCTGCTCGCCGCACCCCCCGCGACAGCCGAGCTTCGCGACGCCAAGCAGATCCTCGCCAGCGAGCCGCCGGAGCTCGTGGAGCGACTCTTCGCCGAGGAGCTGTTGGTGCTGGAGGACGCCTCCAAGGGGCGGGAGTCGTTCATCATCGCCTACGTGATCTTCGAGAAGCCCGTGGCGGAGATCGTCGACCTGCTGCGCCAGGCCTCGCGCCAGACCGAGTACCGGCCGGAGCTGGACCATGTGGAGACCGTGCGCGTCCTCGAGGACGGTCGGATCGACGAGCAGCGGATCCGGATCATGTTCACGAAACTGGTCTATCGTGTCCGCTATCTCGACAAGGCCGACACCGAGGGGAGGCTCGAGTGGAAGCTCGACCCGGATTTCGACAATGATCTCGGGAACTTCGAGGGCTTCTGGGAGCTCTTCCCGTTCGCCGGGGACACGTCGCGCACCCTCGCGCGCTTCGGTTCCAACGTGAACGTCGGCCCCATGGTCCCGCGCTTCGTCCAGCGTGGCATGAGCCGGAAGACCGTGATGACCTACCTCGAGAACTGCAGGAAGTGGATCAACTCCGGAGGCGAATGGAGACCGTGAGGCGGGTCATCGTGTGCGGGGGGCTCGCGCTCGTCGCGGGGCTGGGAGTGCTCGTGTCCGACGCGGCGGCGGAGCTGCGCGAGGTGCAGGGCTGCGTCGAGAAGAACATGCCGCGGCTCTCGACCGTCCAGAAGATGCTGCTCGACGTCGAAGAGCGCGGCGAGAACATCTTCGAGTCGAAGCTCACCCTCTACTGGCGTCGTCTCGACGACGGCCAGCGGCGCATCGCGCTGCGCTTCCGCGAGCCCGAGGACCTGGCCCGCTCGAGCCTGCTCGTGCATCAGCGGCCGCGCCGGCGTCCGGAGGTCTACATCTACCTGCCCGATCACGGCAAGCCGCGGACGATCTCGAGCCGCGGCGAGCTCGAGGGCTTCCTCGGCCGCGCCAATCTGGGGATCGAGGAGATGGAGCTGCTGCTCGAGCCGGTGACCGAGAAGGACCTGCGCCTGGTGGAGGCGCGAGAGCTCGACGGTCGCGCGGTCTGGGTACTCGAGGAGCGAAGCGAGGACGAGGACACGCGCTACGCGCGCACCCTGAGCTTCATCGACCAGGAGTACTGCATCCCGATCCGCGCGGAGCTCTACGACCAGGAAGACCAGCTCTCGAAGCTGCTCGAGATCGACCCGTCGACGGTGAAGCGCGTCGCGGAGAGCTGGGTCCCGCAGCGCGTGGCCTTCCGCGAGCCCGCCGAGCAGACGGACACCATCCTGCGGATCGAGGACATCGAGGTGGACCAGCCGCTGGCGCCGAGCCTGCTGACGGTGGAGTCCCTGCCGAGACTGAGCCGCTAGGCGGCCGGGGAAGGCGAAGGGAGGCGGACCATGAGCAGCGCATTCTTCGTCCGGATGTTCCGCGCGGCCCTCCTCCACGCCGACACCTACGAGGAGGTCGAGGCCGACAAGGGCGCGAACCTCCAGGCCCTGGCCGTGGTGGTGCTGGCGGCCCTGGGCATGGGCCTCGGCAGCATCGAGAACAGCGGCGCCTCCGGCATCCTCTGGCATACCGGGGTCGCCATCCTGGGCTGGTACGTGTGGGCCTACGTGACCTACTTCATCGGCACGCGCTTCCTGTCCACCGAGGAGACCGTGGCCGACCACGGCGAGCTGCTCCGGACCATCGGCTTCTCTTCGAGCCCCGGCATCCTGCGCGTCGCGATGCTCTATCCGCCCATCTCGCTGGCGGTGTTCAGCGTCTGCACCCTGTGGATGCTGGTGGCCATGATCGTCGCTGTCCGGCAGGCGCTCGACTACTCGAGCACCCTGCGCGCCATCGCGGTCTGCGCGATCGGCTTCCCCATCTACGTGCTCTCGGTCCTGCTCTCGGTGCTGGTGCTGGGACCCTGGCCGGGATAGATCGAAGGACGACTCCGATGACGACTGGGCGGACGGGCTGGCGGACGGGCTGGGAGAGAACGATGGCGCCGCGGGCGATCGCGGTGGCCGGGATGCTCGTCTTCGGCCTCGCGGCGCCTCGCGCCGGGGCGGAGAAGGACCCCGCCTCCATGACCGTGGACGACATCCAGGCCTGCGTGGAGGCGGCGGCGCCCCAGCGCTCGACGGTGCAGAACGGGGTGCTGCGCACCGTCGAGGAGGACACCGTCAAGGAGTCCGAGGCCAAGCTGTACTGGAAGAAGCAGGACGACGGGCTGTCGCGGGCGCTGATCCGCTTTTCGGCGCCTCCGGACCTGCGCGGCTCGGCGGTGCTCCTGATCGAGACCGAGGGCGACGGAGATGGCGAGGTCTTCATGTACCTGCCGGAGTTCCGCAGCGTCCGCCGGGTGACGAGCGGCATGATGTCGGGCTCGATGTTCGGCACCGACTTCAGCTTCGAGGAGTTCGAACGCCTGTACGGACTGGCCGAGGAGATGGAGACCGAGCGGGACGCCGACGCGGAGGTGGAGGGTCGTGCCGTCTTCGTGCTGCGCGGGACGCCCCGCCAGGAAGAGGACTCGGCCTACGAGCGCATCGTCCAGTTCATCGAGCAGGAACGTTGCCTGCCGCTGCGCACCGAGTTCTACGGGGCCGAGCCCGAGCCCGCCAAGGTGCTGTCGACCGACCCGGCGAAGCTCGAGAAGATCGGCAGCGCCTGGTTTCCCAGGGAGGTGGTGATGCGCGATCTCGAGAAGGGAAGCCACACCACCCTGGTTATCGAGAAGACCGAGGTGGACGTGGACATCCCGGACCGCACCTTCTCCCAGCGTTCGCTCAGCCGGGGGCGCTGAGCACTCGCACCGGTCGACTGGAGCCGGTGTTCCCGCACCCGCCGGCCGGCACCGGGAGACGGGGACGCACGCTACCCTCACACGATGTCCGGGATCATGGAGGAGGGCGCCGCCGGGGGGGCGGCAGCCGGGAGCTCCCCTTACGGCGAGGGAGAGGCCCGCTGGGAGCTGCTGCCGCAGGGCTGCTTCATCTCGCTGGTGAAGGGCGGCGTGCTGCTCGGGCTCGACCGCCGCGGTCTGGACGCCCGGTTCATGCCCTTCCCCGAGCTGACCCACGTCGAGGCCACCCGACTGGGCGTCTGGTTCGCCAGCCACAAGACCACCCAGGTGATCCGCCGCTCGCGCTTCCGGAACGAGCGCGACCCCGACGAGCTGGTCCAGGCGATCCGCTGGCGGCTGGCCGACGAGCCGGGCGGTGCCGCGCAGCTCGACCGCATGCGCCGCGTGGCCGAGCGCGCCCTCCACCCCTTTCCCCGGCGCGCGACGGTGGCGCTCGTGGTCGTGTGCCTGGCCATCTTCGCCCTGCAGTGGAAGGACCCCTTCTCCATGCAGGCCGGCCTCTTCTACCCCGCGCTGGCGAACACCGGCGAGTACTGGCGCATCGTCACCGGCAATCTGTTCCACGGGCGGTCGGTGATCCCGCTGCACCTCATCATCAACATGATGTGCCTGCTGGCCTTCGGGCTGATGGTCGAGAGGCCGCTGGGTGCCATGCGGACCTTCATCATCATGGGCTTCAGCGGGCTGACGGCGATGCTCGCGAGCGCCGCCGCCGGCTATGGCGAGGTATTGGGCTCGTCGGGCATCGTGGCGGGGCTGGTGGGCGCCGTCCTGTGGCTGGAGTTCAAGGCGCCCGAGCACCTGCCCGCCTGGTGGCGGATCCCGCGCCGCTTCTTCATCGGAGCGCTGCTGCTGCAGGCCCTGCTCGACCAGCTGCTGCCCTTCATCGCGGCTGCCGCGCACCTGGGAGGGCTGGCGGGTGGCTACCTCATCGCGCCCTTCGCCGCGCGGGGCGCCTTCGAGAACGAGCCGCCCGGTCTCGCCCAGCGCCTGACGGTGGGCCTGCTGGGCGCGGCGGTGGTGGCGTCGCTCTTCAGCGTGGCGATGCTGGTGAACCGGGCGCCCGGCGCACTCGCCAGTCACGGCAGCCACCTGCTGGCCTGGAGCGAGGTGGGGCCGCAGGCCCTGAACGACCTGGCCTGGCGCATCGTGACCGAGAGCGAGCCGGGTCCCGAGCATCTCGCGGTGGCCACCGAGCTGGCCGAGCGCGCGGTCGAGCGGACCGAGCGACTCGACCCGAACATCCTCGACACCCTGGCCGAGGTGCTCTTCGTGGCGGGCGACGGACCCGGCGCGGTCGCCGTCATCGACGAGGCCATCCACCTGGCTGGCGGCGAGATCTACTTCCACGAGCAGCGCCGGCGCTTCACGGGCGAGCGCGCGGCCGACGATCGCCCCGACCCGCCCACGCGCTGGGTCGTGCCCGTGCCCGAGGGCGCGGTGGGAGACGACCCCGGCCTCTCGATCTAGCCGGGCCCGATCGAGCGCGGCTCAGGGCTCGATCTCGTCCCCGTCCTCGGGAATCAGCACCCGCCCGTCGTAGGTCTGGGCGACGTGGCTCGTCACCTGGATGTCGTAGAAGGGCGGCGGGCGCATGCGGGTGAGCACCAGGGTGCCGACGTCGGTGCGGGCGGCGAGCTCGCCGATGTCGAGCAGCGAGGTGTGCAGCTCGCCCTCCCTGCGCAGCCGCTCCGGGTCGGCGATGACGCCGGCCTCCTCGACGTCCTCGGGCGGCGGCACGTACACGGCCTCGTGGACCAGCAGGTCCGCTCCCTGGGCCCACGAGACGAGACGCTCGTCCCCCCAGCCGACCCCGGAGACCACCACGCTGCGCCCGCCCGCCTCGAAGCGCCACAGCAGCCCGGGCAGCGGCCCGCCGTCGATCGCCGCCGCGCGCACCGTCAGGCCGTCCTGCTCGTCGCTCCAGCCTTCGCCGGCCTCGACCACCTCGACCTCGATTCCGGCATCCGGCAGACCGAGCGAAGACCCCAGCGCCGCCTGGGGCTGCCCGTAGCCCGCGAGCATGCGCTCCACGAAGGCGCGCGTGCCGACGGGCCCGACGATCTGCACGGGAAGCTCGCGGTCGCGACGCCAGCCCGTGTAGAGCAGGTCGTCGAGGCCGAGCAGGTTCTCGGGCAGCAGGCTGGTCAGGAAGACCCGCCGGGGCTGGCTGACCGGAATCTTCGCCAGCCGCAGACCGTTCGCGACCCCGCGTCCCACGTCGACGAGCGCCACCGAGTCCTGCCAGGCGATGCCGGTGGAGGGACCGCGCCGGTCCGGGTTCTCGTAGGGGCTGCCGGTGCCGACGGCCACCACCGTCAGGCTGTTCCACTGTCGCGGTGCCAGGGGTCCCACCAGCTCGCCGACCTCGGCGGCGCGCCAGATGACGCACGAGGCCGCCCAGCCGCCCGCCAGGACGACCGCAGCCAGGGTGAGGGCGAAGATGCGGAAGCCCATCAGTCGAACACGACCGTCTTGTTGTCGTACACGATGACTCGATCCTCGAGGTGGGCCCGAACGGCCCGGGAGAGCACGACGCGCTCGATGTCGCGACCCTTGCGCACCAGATCGCGCGGGCCGTCGCGGTGGCTCACGCGTTCGACGTCCTGCTCGATGATCGGCCCCTCGTCGAGGTCCGTGGTGGCGTAGTGCGCCGTGGCCCCGATGCACTTGACGCCGCGCGCGTGGGCCTGGTGGTAGGGGCGCCCGCCGGCGAAGGCCGGCAGGAAGGAGTGGTGGATGTTGATGATGCGCGACGGGAAGTGCGAGATGAAGTCGCCGCTCAGGATCTGCATGTAGCGGGCCAGCACGACGAGATCGATCGACTCGTCGGCCAGCAGCTTCAGCTCGGCCTTCTCCTGCTCGGCCTTGGTCTCGGCGGTGACGGGGAAGACGTGGAAGGGCAGCGAGAACTGCTCGGCGATGGACCGCAGCTTGTCGTGGTTGCTCACGATCAGCGCCAGGTCGCAGGGGAGCTCGCCGGCCCGGTGGCGGAGCAGCAGGTCGTAGAGGCAGTGGTCGGTCTTCGAGGCGAAGATCGCCACCCGCTTGACGGCGTCCGGCCAGGCGATGCGCCAGCGCATGTCGAAGCGGTCGGCCATTTCGGAGACGGCGCTCTCGAGGGTGCGCCGATCGGTGCGCAGGGTGGCGGGGTCGAAGCGCACCCGCTGGAAGAACTGCCCCACCTCGGCGTCCGTGTGCTGGTCGGAGGCCAGGATGTTGGCCCCGTGGCCGTAGAGCACCTGGGCGAGGGAGGCGACGATTCCCGGCCGATCCGGGCAGGATACGAGGATGGTTGCGGCCGGGGGGGATGCCATCGGCGGCGCAGTCTAGCCTGCATTTCCGGGCGCCATTTCCGGACACCGCTTCACGACGGCGGCACCGCCCGCCGCCGTCCACAGACCCGGCAGCCGGAGGCCTCTTCCGGCTTTTGACCGCCCGCGGGGGCTCCGATAAGGTGGGGAGCAGGGGGTCTCACTCACTCCCGAGTTGCGGTCCCGGCCGGCAGGCGTCGGTTCGGGGGCGGAGCGGCCTGGAGGGGCGGGTACGGCGCCCACCCTGGACACCAGGATCGAAAGCGAGGTACTGGGCCTCGCTGGTCGTCTCTTCGCCGGCATGAGGAGGTAAGCAATTGCAAAGTAGCTGTACTACGGCGAGTGAGGTGACGGCGCTCTAGACGCGCATCGATCCAACGGTGCACGCACCCGGAGGACACTCCGGGGCGGAGCTGGGGCGCAGAGCACCCAGCGTCACCGACCTCGGGAGCGCGGAAGCCGTAGCCGCCACGGGGCCCTGAAGACCCGAGCCCGCTCCCGGGGGTCCAGATTCCCGCGACTCGATCGCTTCGAGTCGCGTAGAGGACGTCCGAAGACCAGAGGCCGGCCCGTGAGGGCCGGCCTCTCTGTTTCGAGGCGCCTGCATCCCGGTCGCGTGGCCTGCGGGCGGCGTTCCGGTGACCACTCGCCGGCGGGGGTCCGGACGAGGGGAGGCCCTGCTCCTCCCCGGGCAGCTCGCGTTCCCGAGCGCGGGCTCGTTCCCGTGGCCTCCATGTCGTCGCAGGGCCTCCCCCTCGCCCGGACCCGAGTGGCTTTTCTTCCCGGCCTTGCGCAGGCCTTCTGCAGGGCCCTCAGGCAATGCGTCGCAGCCCGAACCCCCTGGGGCGCAGCCCGCGGCATATCACCCCCCGGTGTCCTGGCACGCATAAAGCACTACTTCGCAAGATATCGATCGGCTACCAGCCCGCGCCGTGCCCCAGCCACGATCTGCCCCGTGCGTGGCGCCGTATAACCCGCCTTCGTGCGCGGGGGGTGGAGAGCCGTTCGCGCTAGCGTACCGGGCGGGTCAATAACTAGTTGGGCGGCGGAGCAAGTGCCAGTTGAGGCCGACCGGCCACCTAGTCGTAGTTGCCGTTGCCGTGCTCCTGAGCTGGGCGGGATGCACGCAGCCACAGTCCGACCACCCGGCGATCTGCACACAGCCACCCGCGACGCTCACCGAGCTTCAATCATCGCGGTACTACTGGCCGAACCTGCTCGAATCATGCAGCCGTCACGTCATCGACGGGCGCTACGGACCGTTCGCCATTGGTGAAACCAAGGTGGACGCCCTGCGGGCGATCGAGGTGGTGGGCGCCTCACACGTGAACGCCGTACTCAGCTCCGGACTTCTCGGCGAGTTCTTGAACGTGGACAGCGACCGGAGCGCCCTGCTGCGCGATCACGATGGGTGGAGCGTCGATGCACTCGGTTCGATGTGCCCGTTCGATCCCTTCTATTCCCGTGTCGCACTGTACTTCGAGGGCGAGCGCCTTCGTCGGATCGCGCACTTCTGCCTCGCATACGAGCTTCCATAGCTGGCCTCGTTGCAAGGGCTACGACGTCCTCAAGCCGCCGCCGCCCAACAAGGCGCTGTAGCAGTCGAGCGCCAGGATTCCGGGGCTCTACGGGGCAACGCCGCCTGCCTGGGCTCCGCCCATCAGTCGGCTTAGCTACCTTGAGCGCGTGGCAACTCGTTCACCTTCAAACCAGGCGCTCGCAGCTAAGCGCCGTAGCCGTTAGACCGCAACGGTCCGCGTTTCGCGAGCGCCATCTCTCGTTCGGGTCCCACGCCCGAACGCCGCCCGGCCCGGAAGATCGCGCCGCGCCTACCCGAGCTCACCTGCGTCGTGCGGTGTCCCTGCCTGGGCCAGACCGTCGCCGAAGTGCCTTCTCGGCGGCGCTCGGCTTGGTCTCGCAGGCGGCCAGGGTCGGCCGTGTCTCTGCGTCGTGCGATGCCGCGGGTCCTCTGCTTCGCGCGGGCTCAGTCCTCCGGCGCCTCGTCCCGCCCGCACTCCAGGCTCCGGCCTGACGCTTCCGTGAAGGTGGCCAGCTCCACCGTGCCTGGACGGAGCTGTCCTCTGGGGGGTTCACGCGTTGCTGTCTAACAAGCCGCTGCAGCGGTCGAGGTTCTAGCTTGTCTGCAGCCCGCCGCCTGGTTCTGGGCTGCGCCCAGCAGGCGGCTCGGGGTACGCTA
>JANQSB010000350.1 GCA_028284295.1 Myxococcota bacterium
GATCGCGACCGCGGGCAGCGAGCCGGGGCTGGTCGGGACGACCCGCGCTGACGGCGCTGGCGGCCCTGGCTGCGGCCGGCGCGGTCGGTGCGTTGCTCGTGCACCTGACCTGTCCCGCCGTCGACCCCGCCCACCTGCTCTGCACCCACGTCCCGACGCCGCTGCTGCTGGCCGGCGTCTTGACGGGCCTGCTCGCGCCCGTCGTCCGCCGCTGGGCGCGTTGAGCCGTCAGCGGATCTGGCTGCTGCGACACGGGCAGTCGGAGTGGAACGCGGCCGGACGCTGGCAGGGACACGGGGATCCGCCCCTGTCCGAATTGGGACGCCAGCAGGCCGCCGAAGGCGCGGCCTCGGTGGTCGAGCGTGTCTCGGCCGCGGGCCGTCCGGTCCGGCTCTTCTCGAGTGATCTGCGGCGCGCCGTCGAGACGGCCGGCGCGGTGGCCGCGCGCCTCGGTGTCGACAGTACGCCCCTTGCCGTGCTCCGGGAGCTCGACATCGGTCGGTGGTCGGGCCGGACGCGAGCCGAGATCGAGAGACTCGATCCACAAGGGCTGGCGCGCTTCGACGCTGGCGATCCCGACCTGCGGCTCGGGGGAGCCGAGAGCCGAAGGCAGCTCCGCGTGCGGGTTCGCGACGGTGTGGCATCGCTGGCGCGCGCGG
The DNA here is from genome assembly GCA_028284295.1 of Myxococcota bacterium. Classification (GTDB taxonomy): domain Bacteria; phylum Myxococcota_A; class UBA9160; order UBA9160; family UBA4427; genus JAJDAN01. The sequence goes on from JANQSB010000350.1 coordinate 660, forward strand.
AGCCCGACGCGGACCTGCTGCTCGCGGTCCATCTGGGGGTCATCCGCGCCCTGGTGCCCGGCACGCGTCCCGAGAACCTGGAGCTGGTGGAGACCAGTCTCGACGAGGTTCTGCGCGAGGTCTCGTCCTGAGGTCCGCTACCCGCCCCCGGGCCGGGGAGCGGTTCCGCGGTCGCCGAGGATCAGTCGCAGGCCCTCGATCAGGATCCAGACGTCGAGCACGAGGATCACGCTGCCGCTGATGGCGAGCAGCCACAGCCGCTCGAACTCTCCGTAGTAGCGGATCAGGTTCCCGGTCATCGCCCACAGGGTCACCGACCCCACCAGGGCCATCGGGACCAGCGTGTAGCCGATGGGCTTGCCGAGTCGCTTCAGCCAGACGGAGACGACCAGCAGGGTGACGCCCGCCACCAGCTGGTTGGTGGTGCCGAACAGCGGCCAGAGCGCGAGGCCGCCGTCGCCCGAGCCCTGGGTGACCGCCAGCAGCAGAGCGGCGGCGATGCCCAGCGCACCGGCCAGATAGCGGTTGGTCAGGGCGGGGACGCCGTGGGAGTCCGCCAGCTCGGCGATCACCAGGCGCTGGATGCGGGCACCCGTGTCGAGGGAGGTGGCCGCGAAGGCGATCACCACCACCGCCATGAAGGTGCGCGCCGCCTCCTCGGGGACGCCCAGCGCCGCCACGAAGCGGCCGCCCCCGTTCACGAAGGCACCGAGCTTGGCGGCCAGGCCGTTGGCCTCGCCCCAGCTCGCGTAGTGGCCGTACCACTCGGCGCTGCTCGCGAAGCCGGCGGTCGCGGCCAGCACGGCCAGCATGCCCAGGCTGCCCTCGGCCAGCATGCCGCCGTAGCCGATCGGTCGCGCGTCGGTCATCCGGGCGACCTGCTTCGAGGTGGTGCCCGACGAGACGAGCCCGTGGAAGCCCGAGATGGCGCCGCAGGCGATCGTCACGAAGAGGAAGGGGATCAGCGAGGGAGCGCCTTCGGGATTCGGGTTCAGCGCCGGCGCGACCACCGTGGGCTGCAGGAAGACCAGACCCAGGGTGAGCGCCACCAGTCCCGTCACGAGCTGGTGGGAGTTCAGGTAGTCGCGGGGCTGCAGCAGCAGCCACACGGGCAGTACCGAGGCCACGAAGGAGTAGACGAGGAGGATCCAGACCCAGGTCAGCACCGACACCTCGCCGAGCACCGGGAAGGCGGCCGCGAAGCTGTCGCCGTAGAAGATCGCCACCATCAACACCGCGTACCCGACCAGCGAAGGCCACAGCAGCGGGATCCGTCGCCGGTAGATGAGCCATCCCAGCAGCATCGAGACCAGGATCTGGACGTTGATGGGGAAGATGGAGCCCGGGTTCGAGCGGAACAGGGTTCCGATGATGAACGCGAAGACCGCCAGCACCACCCAGATGAGAAACGAGATGATCACGAGGAACAGGGTGCGGGTGCGCGCGTTGATGACCTGTCCGGCGACCTCGCCGATCGAGCGCCCCCGGTGCCGCAGGCTGATCACCAGTGCCGCGAAGTCGTGCGCGGCGCCCATGAAGATGGTGCCGAGCCCCACCCAGAGCAGGGCGGGGACCCAGCCCCAGATGACGGCGATGGCGGGGCCGACGATGGGGGCGGCGCCCGCGATCGATGCGAAGTGGTGGCCCCAGAGGACCGCGGCGCGAGTGGGCACGTAGTCGACGCCGTCCTCGAGCTCGCGCGACGGCATCGGCTCGTCGTCCGAGAGCGCGAAGATGCGGCGCGTGAGGAAGCCCGAGTAGTAGCGATAGCCGACCGCGAACATCGCGACGACGATCAGGGCGAGGAGCGCGGCGTTCATCGGTTCTGGGCTCCTCGTGTTAGCCGGGCTCCTGGCGCGGGGCGTCGCGCCGTGGCAGGACGGGACGAGGGGTCGGGGCGACGTTAGCAGGGCGCTCGTTATCCTGTTCGCCCCATGTCGCTCCGCATCGGCATCGTCTTCGAGACCTTCGGCAGCTACCCGCGGACGCCCGGCGAGCCGTCCGACGCGCACCACGAGTACGAGCCCGAGAGCACCGTGCTCGTGCTCGAGGAGGCGATCGCGCGCATGGGACACGAGCCCGTCCGGCTCGGGACACCGCACGACCTGCTGCGGCGACTCGCGGCGCCCGAAGATCCTTCCCGCGGACTCGGGGTCGACGCGGCGCTCAACATCGCCGAGGGCTTCGGCTCGCGGAATCGCGAGGCGTGGGCACCGGTCCTGCTGGAGATGGCCGGCATACCGACCCTCGGCTCCGACGCCCTGACCCTCTCCACGACCCTCGACAAGGCCTGGGCCAACCGCGCCGTCGCGGCCGCCGGCGTTGCCGTCGCTGCCCCGTGCGTGGTGGCCGGCCGGGAAGCCGCGCGAGCCCTCGACCTCGAGGCGCACGGGCTCGTCTTCCCCCTCTTCGTGAAGCCGCGCTGGGAGGGCAGTGCCAAGGGCATCCGCACGAGCTCGCGCGTGGAGGACCGCGAGTCGCTGGTCCGGGAGGTCGAGCGCGTGACGCTCGGCTATCAGCAGCCGGCCCTGGTGGAGCGCTTCGTCCCGGGCGCGGAGTACACGGTCGCCGTGGTCGGCAACGATCCGCCCCGGGCCCTGCCGGTGCTGCAGCGGGCGCTCGACGTCGCTTCGGGGATCGGCCTGCACGCCCTGGAGGCGCACGGGGAGGGCGGTGCCCACGCGCTGCCCGGAGAGCTCGATCCGGGCCTGGAGCGACGTCTCCAGGAGCAGGCCGTGCGCGTCTTCACGGCGCTCGACTGCCTGGACTTCTGCCGCTGCGACTTCCGGCTCGACGCGTCCGGCGATCCGGTCTTCCTGGAGCTGAACCCGCTGCCGACCTTCGCCGTCGACGGCACCTTCGCGATCCTGGCGGAGCTGGCCGGGCAGGACCTGCCCGGACTGCTCGCGGAGGTGTTCGCTTCCGGGCTGCGTCGGCTGGGCCTGGCGGAGGCGGGTGCCGCGGCGGGAGCCCTCCCGTGAACGGAATGCGCGGCGTGCGGGCGCATCCCGTGCCCGAGGGCATCGATCCGGACGACTGGACGAGCTGGTCGTGGCAGATGCAGAATCGCGTGCGCAGCGCGGACGAGCTGGCGCGCTGGGTCGATCCCTCCCCGGACGAGATCGCGGCGATCGAGACGCTCTCCGATCGCTTCCACTTCGTCATCACGCCCTACTACGCGTCCCTGATGCGCCGCGACGACCCGGAGTGCCCGCTTCGCCGGCAGGTGGTGCCGCGCTCGGTGGAGGCGGGGGACCCGGCCGGCCTCGCGGACCCGCTCGAGGAGGTCCTGCATTCGCCGGTCAAGAACGTGATCCGCGTCTATCCGGACCGCATCGCGTTCTGCGTCAACAACGAGTGCGCGCTCTACTGCCGCTTCTGCCTGCGCAAGCGCATGGTGGGCGATCTCGAGTGGACCATGAAGAAGCGCGAACTCGGCGAGGCGCTGGACTGGATCGCGGCGACTCCCGAGATCCGGGACGTGCTGCTGACCGGGGGCGACCCGCTCAGCTACTCGGACGCGCGTCTCGAGTGGATCCTCGAGCGCCTGCGCGCGATCCCCCACGTCGACATCATCCGACTCGGGACCCGTCTGCCGGTGACCCTGCCGTACCGCGTGACCGACGAGCTGTGCGAGCTGCTGGCGCGGTACCACCCCGTCTGGGTGAACACGCACTTCAATCACCCGGCCGAGCTCACCACCGCCGCCGCCGAGGCCTGCGACCGCCTGCTGCGTGCGGGCATCCCGGTCGGCAACCAGAGCGTGCTGCTGCGCGGCATCAACGACGATCCCGAGACCATGAAGGAGCTGTGCGAGACGCTGGTGCGGATGCGCGTGCGGCCCTACTACGTCTACCAGGCCCAGCTGCTCGAGGGCACGGCGCACTTCCGCACGCCCATCGAGGACGGGATCGAGCTCTTCCGGGGCCTGCGCGGGCGCACCAGCGGCTTCGCGATCCCCCAGTACGTGCTGGACACCCCCTTCGGCAAGGTCCCCCTCGACCATCCCTGGGCGCAGGGTCGCGACGGCGAGGACTTCGTGGTGGAGGCCTGGACGGGCGACCTCTGGCGCGAGCCCAACCCACGCCGCTGAAGCAGGCCCGGTCCGGGAGCGGACCGCGCCGGGGCAACGCATAATCCGGCTCGGGGGGACCTGGTGAGCGGGCAGACCGGCGGGGCGGACGCGTCGCGGTTCGGTGCAGTGGCAGTGCTGCTCGGGGGCAGCATCCTGCTCTCGCGCGTGCTCGGCTACGCCCGGGACCTGCTGCTCGCGCACCTGGAAGGCGCCGGTCCGGCCACGGACGCGTACTTCATCGCCTTCCTGCCCGCCGACCTGCTCAACTACCTGCTGGCAGGGGGCGCTCTCGCCATCGCCTTCGTTCCCTTCTACACGCGGGTGCTCGCGGAGCGGGGCGACGAGGCCGCCGGGCGGCTCTTCGCGACCGTGCTCGGCAGCTCCGGAGTGGCAGTGGTGGCGGCCACCGTCCTGCTCTGGGTCCTGGCCCCCCGCCTGATCGAGTCGCAGCTCACCCAGTTCGACCCGGAGACCCGGGCCCTGACGGTCCGGCTGGCGCGCATCGTCCTGCCTGCACAGATCTTCTTCGTGACGGGGGGCATCCTGCGGGCCGTCCTGATGGCCCACGGTCGCTTCCGGGAGCAGGCCGCCGCGCCGCTGCTCTACAACGCCAGCATCATCGTCGGAGGTTGGCTGACCGGCGGGGTGGAGGGCTTC
>JANQSB010000357.1 GCA_028284295.1 Myxococcota bacterium
TCAGTCGCGCGGCGCCAGCAGCTCCTGGCGCGACAGCGTGTCCTGGATCGCACGCGCGACGAGGGCGTGTCCGGCCGGCGCCAGGTGGAAGTGGCCGTCGACGTGGACGCGGCCTTCGCCACGCCGGGCGAAGAGCCCCTGTTCTTCGACGACCACTTCCACCTGGCGCCGGCCGGACACGCCCTCGTCGCGCGTGCGATCCAGGACACGCTGTCGCGCCAGGAGCTGCTGGCGCCGCGCGACTGAAGCTGCCGCGGCTCTCTCCAAGAACTGCCGCGGCGCTCTCCCAGAACTGCCGCGGCGCTCTCCAGGAACTGCCGCGGCGCTGCCGGTCGGATGCCGGGTGCTTGCGCGTCCGGCGCTGAAAGCCCCGTCTTCGGCGTCTGCGGGGCGATGTCCCCTCATGGTGTCCGCGAGAGCCGCCGAAACGAGCCACGAGGAACGGGCGCATCCGAGCGGCGACTCGCTCGCGTACGGCCCGCAGGATGGGGACCTCTTTGCCGACCGAGCCGAGCCAGCCGAAGTCCGAACTCACCGCGCGTCGTGCCGCCGAGAAGGCGGGCGACCTGCTCTCGAACGTCGAACGCGCACTGCGGGGCAAGCCCGAGGTCGTGCTGCGTGCGTCCATCTGCCTGCTGGCGCGGGGTCACCTGCTGCTCGAGGACGTGCCCGGCGTCGGCAAGACCACCCTCGCCAAGGCGCTGGCCTGCTCGATCGAGTCCGAGTTCCGGCGCATCCAGTTCACCAGCGACCTGCTCCCGAGCGACCTGACGGGCCTCTCCGTTCCCGAGATGGAGAACGGCCATGCCACCGGGCGCTTCGTCTTCCAGCCCGGCCCGGTCTTCGCCAACGTGCTGCTGGCCGACGAGGTGAACCGCTCGAGCCCGAAGAGCCAGTCGGCGCTGCTCGAGGCCATGAGCGAGCACACCGTCACGGTGGACGGCACCACCCACGCCCTGCCCGACCCCTTCTTCGTGATCGCCACCCAGAACCCGCTCGAGCACCACGGCACTCACCCGTTGCCCGAATCGCAGCTCGACCGCTTCATGATGCGGCTCTCCATCGGCTACCCCTCGACCGAGTACGAAGCCGAGGTGCTGCGCGAAGACCCCTCCACCCACGCCCTCGGCTCGCTGTCGCCCGTCGTCGACCTGCCCGAGCTGCGCGCCATGCAGGAGCGGGCCGCCGAGGTGAAGTTCGAGGACTCGCTCGTGGGCTACCTGCTCTCGCTCGTCGACGAGAGCCGCGACCACGACAACCTCGAGCTCGGCGTGTCGCCCCGCGGTGCCCTGGCCCTGCGCCGGGCCGCCCAGGCCCGCGCCCTCATCGACGGTCGCGACTACTGCATCCCCGAGGACGTGCGCGAGCTGGCCCTCGACGTGCTGTCGCACCGGGTCACGGCCGACGTGCGGACGGGCGGCCACCGCGGCGCCGAAGAGAGCCGCTGGATCCTCTCCGAGATCCTCGAGCGGGTCCCCGTCCCCTTCTAGTGGACCGCCCGCTGCGCCTGCGCGACCGCGTGCGCCGCTGGCTGCGGCCGCCGCGCATCCTGCGGCCCACGCGCGCGGGCTGGCTCTTCCTCTGCATCATCCTGGGTGTGGGCTTCGCGGCCCTGAACACGGGCAACAACCTCCTCTATCTGGTCCTGTCGCTAATGCTCGCCTTCCTGGTGCTGTCGGGCGTCATGTCCGAATCGGCCCTGCGCGGCATCCAGGTCCGACGTCGGCTGCCGCGCGAGCTCTTCGCCGGGGTCGAGAACCCGGTCCAGCTCGAGATCACGAACACCCAGCGGCGCATCTCCTCCTATGCGGTGGCGGTGGAAGACCGCCTGCGACCGGCCGAAGGGGCGCGGCCCCAGACCCTCGAGCTGACGAAGGACCGCGACGAGGAGCGGCAGCGACGGCGCTGGCGCAAGAAGCGCCGCAAGCGCCGCGAGGACGAGAGCGAGCCGGCCGGACGCAGCTTCGCGCTGCGCATCGCGCCGGGCGTGACCGAACGACGCCGCTACGTGCTGTCGCCGGCCCATCGCGGGCCGCTCGTCTTTGCCGGCTTTCGCGTGTCCACGCGCTTCCCGTTCGGGCTGTTCCTGAAGTACCGGGAGTTCGAGGCACCCGAGGACGCGCTCGTCTACCCCGGCATCCAGACCCTGGACGTCGCCCCGACGAGCCGCGAGACACCGGACACGGGCGACTCTTCGCTGGCGCGTCCCGACGAAGGCGGGGTCGTGTCGGGCCTGCGCGAGTTCAAGGACGGGGACTCGATCCGGCGCGTCCACTGGCGAAGCTCGCTGCGCAAGGGCTCGCTGCTCGTGAGCGAGATCGAGGACGATCTCGACGCGGAGGTGGAGGTGCGCCTGCGCCCGGTGCGGGGCCCGTCGGATCTCGACGAGGACGGCTTCGACCCGCGCTTCGAGCAGTCGGTCTCGCGAGCGGCCTCGGAGGTGGTGGCCCACCTGCGCCAGGGCCTGGCCGTTGCCCTGCGAACCGAAGCCACCTACCTGCCCGCCCGCAACGGGGCCCGCCAGCGGGCCCGGCTCCTCTCCTTCCTGGCCCGGGTGAACGGCGACGGACAGGCCGCCGAGGAGGCGGGATGAGTCGCCGTCGCTTCCGCGCCACCGTCGAGGATCGACCGGCATCGGCCTGGGTGCTCGTCACCGTCGCCAGCGCCATGCTGTGGATCACCGAGCAGCTCCAGCCCTGGGTGATCGGAGTGCAGGTTGCAGCCATCCTGCTCTCCCTGAGCCGTCGCCGGAGTCCGTTCGGCTGGCAGAGCAGCCCGATCGCGCTCAACATCTTCATGATGGGAATCGCCGGCTCGACCATCGTGCTGGCGCTCGACGGCTCGCCCGCGACGGTCTCGCTGGCCCACTTCGCATCGCTCGCCCAGGGCCTGCAGCTGATCGACTCGCGTCCGCGCAAGTCCGAGTTCCTGCTGGTCACGCTGTCGCTCTTCCAGGTGATCCTGGCCTCGAACCTCACCGACAGCCTGCTCTTCCCCCCGCTGCTGATCGTGTTCGTCTTCAGCGCGGTCTGGACCCTGATGGTTCACACGCTTCGCAGCGAGGCCATCGAGGCCGGCGAGCACGAAGCGGCCGAGAAGGCCCTCACTCCGGGCCTGCGACAGATGACCGTCGTGGCGTCCACCTGCGCGATCGTGCTGGCCATCGTCCTGTTCGCGCTGCTGCCGCGCATGCGCACCAGCATGCTGCAGGCCGGCATCGGACGCGGCCAGGCGATGTCCGGCTTCTCGGACCGCGTCGAGCTCGGCGACATCGGCCGCATCCGCAAGGACCGCACGGTGGTGCTGCGGGTCGAGACGCTGGAGGGACGCCCCCCGGAGCCGGAAGAGGCCTACTGGCGGGGACTGGCCTTCGACCGCTTCGACGGCCGCCGCTGGGAGATCACGCCGTCGAGCCGCACCCCCCGGCCCGGCAGCGTGAAGTTCGGCATCCACCTGGGCGCCGGTGGCGCCAGCGCCGACCTCACCCAGCGCATCGTGCGCGAGCCCGTGCGCGGCGGGGTGCTGTTCGGCGCCGGCCTGCCCCGGCACGTGGCCGGCGCGCTGCTGCGACTCGAGTCGGACGCCAACGGCGGTCTCTACGACCCGCTCCAGACCGACCAGCGCAT
>JANQSB010000373.1 GCA_028284295.1 Myxococcota bacterium
ATGGAGAGTGCCATGTACATCGCCATGAACCGCTTCGAGATCGCACCCGGACACGAGTCCGACTTCGAGGAGCTGTGGCGCGCCCGCGACTCCCACCTCGCGGGCGTGCCGGGCTTCCGCTCCTTCCACCTGCTGCGCGGACCCAGCAGCGACACCTGCACCCTGTACGCCTCGCACACGGTGTGGGACTCGGAGGACGCCTTTCAGGATTGGACGAAGTCCGAGTCCTTCGTGAAGGCGCACGCCCAGGCCCGCGCGCCGAAGGGCACCTACCTCGGCCACCCCCGCTTCGAGGGCTTCGAGACGATCCTGTCGGAGTAGGCGCGACCGCTCAGCGGCTGGGCAGCCGGATCTCCTCGACCAGGGACTGCACCTCGGCCGGAGGCGCCTTCGTGCAGGCACTCACCGCAACCGTCACGACGAAGTTGAGCAGCATCCCGACGCTGCCGATGCCTTCGGGACTGATGCCGAAGAGCCAGTCGCCGGGGCCACCCCGCCCCAGGATCTTGAACCACACGATGTAGGCGGCGGTGAACCCGATCCCGGCGATCATCCCCGAGATCGCCCCCTCGCGTGTCACCCGCTTGCTGAAGACACCCAGGACCAGCACCGGGAAGAAGCTGGCCGCGGCCAGCCCGAAGGCGAACGCCACCGTCGCCGCGACGTAGTCGGGTGGGTGGATGCCGAAGTAGCCCGCCACGACCACGGCGGCGCCCGCCGACACCCGCGCGACCAGCAGCTCCCGGTCCTCGGTCATCCCCTGGTGGAAGACCGACTTGACGAGGTCGTGGGACACCGACGAGGAGATCACCAGCAACAGCCCGGCGGCCGTGGAGAGGGCCGCCGCCAGTCCACCGGCAGCGACCAGGGCCACCACCCAGGCCGGCAGGCGGGCGATCTCCGGGTTGGCGAGCACGATGATGTCGCGGTCGATCTCGAGCTCCCGGTGCTTCGGGTCCTCGCCGTACTGGATGCGTCCGTCGCCGTTCCGATCGGTGAAGCGGATGAGTCCGGTGGCCTCCCAGCTGCGGAACCACTCGGGCACCTCTTCGTAGGGTCGTTCGTGCAGGGTCTGGATCAGGTTCACCCGCGCGAAGGCCGCCACCGCCGGCGCGGTGGTGTAGAGGAGCGCGATGAAGGAGAGCGCCCAGAAGGCGCTCCAGCGCGCCAGCCTCGCGGTGCGCACCGTGTAGAAGCGGATGATCACGTGGGGCAGGCCCGCGGTTCCCACCATCAGGGCGACCGTCACGGCCACGACGTCGACCATCGTGCGCTTTCCTGCGACGAAGGCTCCCGTGTACTCCGGAAGACCCAGGTCGCGGTGGATCTGATCGATGGCCTCGAGCAGGAAGGTGCCTGCGTACGGCCCCTGGGTGAGCTCGGACCCGAAGCCCAGCTGCGGAATCGACTGGCCGGTCATTTTCATCGAGATCGCGACGGCGGGAATCAGGTAGGCGACGATCAGCACGCAGTACTGCGCGACCTGCGTGTAGGTGATGCCGCGCATGCCGCCCAGGGTCGCGTACACGAAGACCATTCCGACCCCGATGAAGACGCCCGTCTCGATCTCCACCTCGAGAAAGCGCGAGAAGACGACGCCGACTCCGCGCATCTGCCCCGCCACGTAGGTGAAGGAGACGAAGATCGCGCACACCACCGCCACGATGCGCGCGAGCTGCGAGTAGTAGCGGTCGCCCACGAACTCGGGCACGGTGAACTTGCCGTACTTGCGCAGGTAGGGGGCGAGCAGCAGCGCGAGCAGGACGTAGCCACCCGTCCAGCCCAGCAGGTAGACGACGCCGTCGTAGCCCATGAAGGAGACGAGCCCGGCCATCGACAGGAAGGAGGCCGCGCTCATCCAGTCGGCGCCCGTCGCCATGCCGTTGGCGAGGGCGGGCACGCCCTGCCCCGCCACGTAGAAGCCCTGAGTGGTTCGGACCCGGCTCCAGATCGAGATTCCGATGTAGAGCGCGAAGGTCGCGGCGACGATCGCGTAGGTCCAGGCCTGGATGCCCATTCAACGCTCGTCCGCGTCGGCCGCGCGCTCGATCCGGTCCATGAGAAGCGCATAGACCAGGATCAACACGACGAAGATCCCGATCCCGCCCTGCTGGGCAAACCAGAACCCGAGCGGGAAGCCCGCGACCTGGAAGCCGTTCAGCCACGGCACGAGCACGATTCCGAGCCCGAATCCCACGAAGGCCCAGACCGCGAGCAGTGCGCCCAGGATCCGGAGATTGGTTCGCCAGTAGGCCCGCGCAGCGCCGCGTTCGATGGACAGATCGTCACCCCCCGGAACGACGTCTCGCCAAGCCTATCAGAGCGTCGGGTCCTGCGGGCGTGCGATGGGGATACAATCACACGATGGCCTCCAGACCCCGGCGCGGTGCGTGGGCCCTCCTGCTCGCCGCGCCGCTCTCGCTGGGCATCGCGCCGGGTGCCGTCTCTCAGATCGCCCCTCCCCTGCAGACGCCCTCCGAGGACTTCGGGCTCCCCGAGCCGGGACTGCCCGAACCGGTGGTGCCAGAACGCATCCTTCCCGAGATCCCCGCCCTGCCCGACCCCGGCCGGGTCGCGGGCGGCTTGCGGGTACGCGTCGAGGCCTTCCGCTTCGAGGGCAACACGGTCTTCACGGACGACGAGCTCGCAGAGCTGCTCTCCCCCTTCACGGGCCGGGAGCTCGAGTCCGAGGGCCTGGAGGCCGCGCGGCAGGCATTGACCCGCCACTACGTGGACGCGGGGTACGTGAACAGCGGTGCCCTGCTCCCCGACCAGGAGGTCGTGGACGGGGTGGTGGGATTCCAGATCGTGGAAGGAAGGCTCTCGCGTGTTCGCGTGGAAGGGACCCGGCACTTTCGCGCCAGCTACTTCGAGAAGCGACTGATGCGGCTCGCCGCCGGGCCGCTCCAGATCCGCGACCTCGAGGAGCGTCTGCAGGTCTTCGAACAGGACCCGCGCATCCGTCGTCTGAGCGGTCGGCTCGGGCCGGGGGCGCAGCGAGGCGAGGCGATCCTCCACCTGCGGGTCGACGAGGCGCTGCCCTTCGAGGCCTTCGGCGAGTGGGCGAACGACACGCCCGTCGTCTACGGCGAGCAGACCGGGCGCTTCGGCGTCCGCTACTCGAACGCGTTGGGAATGGGCGACCGCATCGCATCGACCTTCCGCGTCACCGAGGGCCTGCTCGACTACGAGGGCCAGTGGCGCGTGCCCGTCAACGCCTGGGACACCGAGGTCGAGGTGCACGGCCGCTACACCGAAGGCGAGGTCGAGCGCGGCCCCTTCCAGGTGGCGGACATCGACAGCGAAGCGGCGACGGTGGGCTTCGGGATCCTGCAGCCGGTGTGGCGGACGCGCGAGAACACCGCGCGGGTCGCGGTGATCGGAGAGTGGCGTCGGACCAAGACCCAGGTCGGGGACAGCCTCAGCTTTCCCGGCTCCGGCGCCGACCCGGACTCGGGGGTCTCGAAGCTGTCCGCCCTGCGCCTCGGCGGCGAGCTGGTGCACCGGAGCCGGAACCGCGTCGTGGCGTTCCGACAGCTCCTGAGTATCGGGCTCCCGATCCTCGACCACACCGACAACTCCGGCAAGGAGCCCGATGGCAACTTCGTCTCGTCCCTCTCCCAATTGCGCGTGGCGGCGCGCGTGCCCCGGCTGTGGGACACCGAGATCGCCCTGCGGAGCGACCTGCAGCTCTCGTCGAAGCCCCTCATGCCCATCGAGCAGATCGGAGTGGGCGGCCTCGCGACGGTCCGCGGCTACGGGGAGAACGAGCTGGTCCGCGACCAGGCGATCATCTCGTCCCTCGAGCTGCGCTTTCCCGTCTACCGCAACCTGGGCGAGACCCAGGTGCTCCAGGTGGCGCCCTTCGTCGACGTGGCGCGCGGCTGGAACCGCTCCCGCGACGGCCCGAGCCTCTCGAGCGATACCCTGCTGAGCTCGGGCGCGGGGCTCCGCTATCGCTTCCGCCACCTGCTGCGCGCCGAGATCTACTGGGGGGCCAACCTCACCAACGGGCGCAGCCTGCCGTCGAGCGCCCAGGACCACGGAGTGCACTTCCGACTGCGCGTCGATCTCCCGTGAGACGGCGTGGGCTCTAGAGCCAGTTGCTGATGAGCAGGAAGGGCGCCCAGTAGGCCGGGTGCCGCCAGCGGCGGGCGGAGATGAGCTGCTGCTGCGCATGCTGGAGCGCAGCGGCGCGCGAGAGGCCGGGCTTC
>JANQSB010000382.1 GCA_028284295.1 Myxococcota bacterium
CCAGGCCTCCGGCGACATGAACACCCCGATGTGGATCTCGCTGGGCACCGCGGTCTTCGTGGGCGTTCCGCTCGGGATCACCCTCTCCGGGAATCCGGCCTTCGGCGCCACCGGGATGTGGATCGCCAATGCCTGCTACGCGAGCCTGAACGCGGTGCTCATGATCGGCTGGATGGCGACGGGCCGCTGGGTCCGGGCGGGAGGGGTCGCCCCGTGATCGACAACCCCTTCCGCAGCGTGCTTCCCCGCTTCGCGGGTCCGCTGGTCCGCCTCTACGGGCGGCTCGGGCTGTCGCCCAACGGCGTCAGCGTGCTCGCGCTGTCGCTGGCGGGGCTGTCGGCGGTCTTCGTGGTCCAGGAGCAGCCGCTCCTCGCCATCGCGTTCTGGTGGCTGGGTCGTCTCGCGGACGGGACCGACGGCATCTACGCGCGCTCGACCGGCCGGGCGACCGACTTCGGTGCCTACTTCGACATCGTCCTCGACATGGCCGCCTACAGCCTGATCGTCGTGGCCCTCGACGTCGTCCATCCGGAGCTGCACGCGCGCTGGATGTGGATCCTCTTCCTCTACGTGCTGTGCATCGCGAGTGCGTTGGCGCTGGGCATGCAGGAGGCGGGGCGCGACATCCCGCCTCGGGACGATCGCGGTCTGCGGCTGGGTGCGGGCCTCGCCGAGGGTGGCGAGACCGGCATCGCCTACACGCTCTTCCTCCTCTTTCCCGACCAGCTGGGCTGGCTGACCGCGCTCTGGATCGTCGTGCTGGCGACCACGGTGGTGGCGCGGACCCTGCTGGCACGGCGTCTGCTCGCCGACCGGGCCTGAGCGGACCCCAGGTGACGCGCCCCTTCTCCCAGGCTTGTGAGAACAACAAGCGCCCGATCCTCGAGGTCCTGCGTCGCACCCTCCCGGGTACCGGCACCGTGCTCGAGATCGGGAGCGGGACGGGACAGCACGCCGCCTTCTTCGCGGAGGAGCTGCCCGAGCTGGTGTGGCAGTGCTCGGATCTCCCGGAGAACCACGAGGGCATCCGGGCCTGGATCGGGGGTGCTTCGCGGTCCCGTCTGCCGGAGCCGATCGCGCTCGACGTCCGGCAGCGGGACTGGCCCGTCGAGCGGGTCGACGCGGTCTTCAGTGCGAACACGGCGCACATCATGGGCTGGCCGGCGGTGCTCGCCATGATCTCGGGTGCCGCGAGCCGCCTCGCGGAGGGGGGGCGCCTGCTCCTGTACGGTCCCTTCAACTACGGTGGGCAGTACACGAGCGAGAGCAACCGAAGCTTCGACGGCTGGCTCGCGCAGCGCGACCCCGAGAGCGCCATCCGCGACTTCGAGGCGGTCGAGGCGGCCGCACGCGAGGTCGGGCTGGAGCTGCTCGAGGACTGCGAGATGCCGGCCAACAACCGCCTCCTGGTGTTCGAGAGAAGACGCTAGGCAAGGTCTGCACGAGGTACGGACCCCGCAGCAAGCGAACGCGAAGCGTTCGCGAGCCAGGCGCCCGCCCGGCCAGGCTCGAGGACCGGGCTCAATGGGGTCCGCCGGCGCCCCGATAAGCGACTCGTGGACACGCAGGCACTCATCGTCCAGACCGCAGTCGCCCTGCCGGTCATCCTGGGGCTCGTCGCCTATACGCTGATGCGCTGGGACCGCACGCCTCTGCACGGCATGATCGTGGCGCTGCTGGCGAGCATCGTTCCCTGGCTCACGGGAATCGTGCTGAAGCTGACCGCTGACGCCGAGGGCCTGCGTCTCCTGGGTCTGCATCTGGAGCAGCTGGCCGTGCTCGGGATGGCCCCGCTCTTCCTGCTGACGATGGCGCGCTTTGCCCGGATCGAGGGGCTGCTGCCGGGGCGGCCCCTCTTCTTCGTGGTGGTCGGAGCCCCGATCGCGCTGACCGTCGCGTACCTCAGCGACCCCTGGCACGGCCTCTTCTATGCGGATCTCGCCGCCGCGCAGGACGGGGTCCACCCGGAACGATGGGGCGGGCCCTTCTACTGGGCCGCCCAGGCCTGGTGCGGGATCCTGTCGACGGCGGGTGCCGGCTGCCTGGCCTACGCCGTCGGCTCGGCGCGCAGCGCGGCAGAGCGTCGCCGCGCGCTGATCATTCTCGGTGCGACGCTGGTGCCCTGCCTCGCCCACCTGATCTACGTCCTCGGCTGGCAGCCCTTCGACCATTCCCTGGCACCGCTCACTCTGGGGCTCACGGCGGCGCTCTTCGTCTACGGCGTCGAGGCCTACGGGGTTCTCGAGGGTCAGCCGATCGTTCGCAGCGACGTGATCGAGCACCTGCCGGACGCGCTGCTGCTCGCCGACTCCACCTTGCTGGTGCTGGATGCGAACTCCGCCGCCGAGGCCACCCTGGGCTGTGCCCGGCGCGGCCTGCGCGGTCTGGGAATGCAGGAGGTGCTCGGCCGACTCGTAGAAGCGGACGAGGCTCGGGCCCTGGCCGAGCGCATCGTCGCCCTGGAGCCCGGCGAGGGACACTCCGGGGCCGAGCTGGCCGGCCGCGACGGCCGGGTCTTCGAGCTCACGGCGGCATCGGTGCGCGCGGAAGGGACGCATCCGGCGGGGGTCTTCGTGTCGCTGCGGGACCGGACCGCACAGCGTCGGGGCGAGCGCCTGCTCCGCGAACGCCAGAAGCTCGAGAGCGTGGGCATCCTGGCGGCCGGGGTCGCTCACGAGGTCAACAACCCCCTGGCCTTCGTGCGTGCGAACCTCGCGCATCTGCAGAGCCTGGCCGGCGACCTCGAGAAGGCGGCCGGCCCGGCGCCCGGCGCCGGGTCGGCGCTGGCGGAGATGAGCGAGGTCGTCGAGGAGAGTCTGGAGGGGATCGAGCGCATCGGTCGCATCGTCGAGGGCATGCTGCGCTTCTCGCGTGCGCCCGAGGAGGCCATGCGGCCGCTGGACCTCAACGAGGTGGTGCGCGAGTCGATGCGCCTGGCCGACCTGCACCGGGATCGGAGCGTGACGGTCGAGAGCGTGCTGGCACCCGACCTGCCGCGGGTACAGGGATCTGCCGATCGCCTGGTACAGGTGATGCTCAACCTCTTCCTCAACGGGAAGCAGGCGCTGTCCGGCATCCCCGAGGCACGCATCGTGGCGGAGACCGCGGCCGGTGACGGCGTCGCCCTGGTGCGCGTCCGGGACAACGGCCCGGGCATCGAGCGCGAGGACCTGGCGCGGATCTTCGATCCCTTCTTCACGACCCGGGGTCCCGACGAGGGCACCGGTCTCGGGCTCAGCATCGCGTTCGACATCGTGCGCGAGCACGGCGGCGTGCTGGAGGCGGACTCGGAGCCGGGTCGCGGGACCTGCTTCACGATCCGGCTGCCCCTGGCCACCGGCTGATCCGCGAATCCGGGCGGCCCCGGGGCCTGCTACCTTCGCGCGGAATGTCCGAGACCCGGGTCCTGGTCGACGATCTCCGCTTTCCCGAAGGCCCCCGTTGGCACGACGATCGGCTGTGGTTCTCCGACATGCACGCGCGTCGCGTCATCGCCGTCGACATGGACGGCCGCACCGAGGTCGTGGTCGAGGTGGCGGGGGACCCGTCGGGTCTGGGCTGGACGCCCGACGGCCGGCTGCTCGTCGTCTCGATGAAGGATCGCAGGCTGCTGCGTCTCGACGCGGACGGGCTCGCCCAGGTGGCCGACCTGTCGGGCCTGGCCACCTACCACTGCAACGACATGGTGGTCGACGCGGAGGGGCGCGCCTATGTGGGCAACTTCGGCTTCGACCTGCACGGCGGCGCCGACCCGCGGCCGGCCGACCTCGTGCTGGTGCGGCCCGACGGCCGCTGCGAGGTCGCGGCGCGAGACCTCCGCTTCCCGAACGGGACCGTGATCACCCCGGACGGATCGACCCTGATCGTCGGCGAGAGCTTCGGTGCCTGTCTCACGGCCTTCGACGTCGCCGCCGACGGCTCGCTCTCCGGCCGCCGGGAATGGGCGCGTCTGGAGCGCGCCGTTCCGGACGGGATCTGCCTCGACGCCGAGGGCGGCATCTGGGTCGCGTCGCCGGTCAGCCACGGCGTGCTGCGCGTGCAGGAGGGTGGTGGGCTCACGCATCGGGTCGACGTCGAGCACCAGGCCTTCGCCTGCATGCTCGGCGGTCCCGATGGCCGCACCCTGTTCATCTGCACCGCCGCGGCGTCGGACCCCGATTCCACGCACGACCGCCTCGGGCGGATCGAGACGGTGGAGGTCGAGGTGCCGCGCGCCGGACTCCCCTAGCGCGGACGGAGCCCGCAGGCGGGTGCGGCCGCTCAGCCGTAGATGAGACGGGTCAGGGTCTCGGCCACGCAGGCGGGCTTCTCCTGCCCCTCGATCTCGATCGTCACCAGCTGCTTGGTCTGGATCGTGGTCGGGTTCTTGAGCTCTGCGGACACCAGCTTGCGGTGGGCGCGGATGCGCGAGTCGACCTTGACGGGGCTCATGAAGCGGACCTTGTCGAGGCCGTAGTTGACGCCCATGACCAGTCCCTCGTAGGCCTTGGGATCCATCCGGGGAACGCTCGAGCCGAGGTGGGGCACCAGCGACAGGGTCAGGAATCCGTGCGCGATGGTGACCTTGTAGGGCGAGAGCTCGGCCGACTTCACGGGATCGACGTGGATGAACTGATGGTCCAGGGTCGCGTCCGCGAACTGGTTGATCTGATCCTGCTTCACGGTGAACCACTC
This sequence comes from Myxococcota bacterium, assembly GCA_028284295.1. Taxonomy (GTDB): domain Bacteria; phylum Myxococcota_A; class UBA9160; order UBA9160; family UBA4427; genus JAJDAN01. Next base: position 4,675 of record JANQSB010000382.1, read on the forward strand.
GCCGACTCCTTCTTCGTTGCCGACCTGCTTCTGGAAGATGGCGAGTGCCGCTTCGGCCTTGCTGGACATGGGGGTCTCTCCGGTGCTGGGGATGGAGTATCGGGCTCGATCCGCCGGGGTTCGGGTTTCGGAGTTCGGGTTCCGGGCGGTCGGGCCGCCAGGCCCCGATGCTAGCGCCGCCAGTGCCTTCCGGTCTCGCTTGATCCGCCTCGTGGCCGATGCGACCCTCGGGCCATGCCGGGGCCCCGGGAACGCGATCTCGAAGCGACGCGGGACGAGCTCGTAGCGTGGTTCGGCGCCGTGCTGCCGGAGGGGCGGGACTTCCGGATCGAGGGCCTGGGCGGCCCCTCCGCGACGGGCTTCTCGAGCGACACCCTGATCTTCGAGCTGCACTACACCCGCGACGGCGGGCGCATCGTCGAGCCCCTGGTCGTTCGCATCGAGCCGAGCAGCGACTTTCCGGTCTTTCCCCACTACGACGTGGCCCTGCAGTTCGAGATCATGCGCGCCATGGGCGAGCGCGGCGTTCCGACGCCGCGGATGCGCTGGCTGGAACGCGACCCGGGCGTCCTCGGTGCGCGCTTCTACGTGATGGAGCGGGTCGAAGGCCAGGTTCCCACCGACACGCCCCCCTACCACCAGGCCGGCTGGGTGTTCGAGCTCGAGCCGGCGGCGCGGACCCGCCTGTGGTGGAGCGGACTCGACGCGATGTGCCGGGTGCATCGAGTCGACGCCGACGACCCGGGGCTGGCCTTCCTCGCGGGTCCCTCCGGCGGCCGGACGCCCATCGAGGCGCAGCTCGACGACTACGACGCCTTCCTCGACTGGGGCTGCGAGCGTGCGCGGCTGCCCCGTATCGAAGCCGCACTCGATTGGCTGCGTTCGAACACGCCCCGGGACGAGCCGGTCGGCATCTGCTGGGGGGACTCGCGACTGGCCAACCAGATCTTCCGGGACCTCGACTGCGTGGCCGTGATCGACTGGGAGATGGTGTTCCGGGGCAATCCCGTGGCCGACCTGGCCTGGTGGCTCACCCTGGACCGCTGCTTCACCGACGGGATCGGAGTGCCGCGCTCCGATGGATTCCCGACACGGTCGGAGACGGTCGCGCGCTGGCAGGATGCGGTGGGCCGCAAGGCCGAGCATCTCGAGTACTACGAGATCTTCGCGGCCTTCCGCTTCTCGGTCATCATGGCGCGCCTGGCGGGACAGATGAAGCACTATGGCATCCTGCCTCCCGACCACGAGATGGACGTCTCGAACCTCGGGTCCCTGGTGCTCGATCGCTTGTTGGAGGAAGCCGGTGTCTGAGCGCGTCTGGTCGTTGACGATCGCCGCACTGTCCTGGGTCTGCTGTCTCGGACTCGCCTGCGAGCGCGAGGCGCCCCGGTCCCTGGAGTGTCCGACGCCCGAGCAGGTGACCCGGGTGGACGGTGTCCAGTACGAAGGCTTCGACTGTGATGCGGCCATCGCGCGGGCCGAGTCGCGCCTCACGACGGCGTACTACCGCAAGGCGTGCGAGCAGCTGGCCCCGAGTGCGGGGCTGCCGCCGACGGCGCTGGACGCCTTCGTGTCCCGCTGTCGCCCCGCGGATCCCATCGAGGGAGGCGCGGTTCTCGATCTCGAGATCTGCTGTCCCGCGCCGCCGCCGGGACCGCCGACGGAGGCGCCTGCAGGGCCCGGTCCCGCCGGCTGATCGAGGTCGAGAGGGAGACGCGCCGCCGGGGCGCGCGCCCTCAATCGCGACCGAGCTTCCGGGCCTGGGTCGGGGCGCTCCCGAGATAGCCCGACGGAGTCAGCTCGCGGAGCCGCTGACGCGCGTCCTCGGGGATCTCGAGGCCCTCGATCAGCTCCGCGAGGATCTTCCGGTCGACGGGCTTGCCCCGGGTGAGCTCCTTCAACTTCTCGTACGGGTCCGCGATGCCGTAGCGACGCATCACGGTCTGGATCGCCTCCCCGAGGACCGCCCAGCTCTCGTCCAGGTCCTGCGCCATGCGGGTCTCATCGGGCGTCAGCTTCCCGAGCCCGCGCAGGGTGGAGTCGTAGGCGATGAGCGCGTGGGCGACACCGACGCCCAGGTTCCGCAGCACCGTGCTGTCGGTGAGGTCGCGCTGCCAGCGGGAGATGGGGAGCTTGCGCGCGAGGTGGCCGAGCACCGCGTTCGCGACCCCGAGGTTGCCCTCGGAGTTCTCGAAGTCGATGGGGTTCACCTTGTGGGGCATGGTCGACGATCCGACCTCGCCCGCCACCGGTCGCTGGACGAAGGTGCCCACGGAGATGTAGCCCCACACGTCGCGGTCGAAGTCCACGAGCACGGTGTTGAAGCGGATGATCGCGTCGAAGAGCTCGGCGATGTAGTCGTGCGGCTCGATCTGGGTGGTGTGCGGATTCCAGACGAGCCCGAGGCCGGTCACGAAGTCACGGGCGTGCTGGGCCCAGTCGATCTCGGGGTAGGCGGCCAGGTGCGCGTTGTAGTTGCCCACGGCACCGTTGGCCTTGCCGAGCAGGGGGACGGCGGCCACCTGGTCCCGCTGTCGCGAGAGCCGGGCCGCGACGTTGGCGATCTCCTTGCCCAGGGTGGTGGGCGAGGCCGGCTGGCCGTGGGTCCGCGAGAGCATGGGCTGGTCGGCCTGCTCCTCGGCCAGCCGGCGCAGGGTGTCGATCAGCTCGTCCATGCGTGGGAGCAGGAATCGCTCGCGCGCCTCCTGCAGCATCAGGGCATGGGCCAGGTTGTTGATGTCTTCCGAGGTGCACGCGAAGTGGACGAAGCCGGCCGCGGGCGCGAGCTCCGGGTGCGACTCGGCGCCAGCGACGAGCTGCTCGCGCAGGTAGTACTCGACCGCCTTGACGTCGTGGTTGGTGGTGGCCTCGATCTCCTTGACGCGCCGAGCCGCCGCCTCGTCGAAGTCCGCGGCGAGCGCCTCGCAGTGTGCCCGTGCGGCGGGTGGGAGGCTCGGGAGCTCGGCGATCGCCGGGTGATCGGAGAGCGCCAGCAGCCAGCCGATCTCCACTCGCACCCGCAGGCGGATCATCCCGTACTCGCTGAAGATCGCGCGCAGCTCGGCGGTCTTGCGGCCGTAGCGCCCGTCGACCGGAGAGATGGCTGTCAGCTCGGAGAGCTCCACGGCGCCTAGTCTACCCACACGCGGGCGTTGCGGAACATGCGCATCCAGGGAGCGTCCTCGTTCCACTCGGGCGGGTGCCAGGAGTGCTGAACGGTGCGGAAGACGCGTTCCGGATGGGGCATCAGGATCGTGGCCCGGCCGTCGGAGCTGGTGAGGCCCGTGATGCCGTCCGGTGAGCCGTTGGGGTTCTCCGGGTAGCGCACGGCGGCGTTGCCGTGTCCGTCGACGAAGCGCACCGCCACCCGGGCCTCGGCGGCTCGCCCCGTGTCGAACTCGGCGCGTCCCTCACCGTGCGCGATGGCGATGGGAATGCGGGCGCCCGCCATGCCGGCCAGCAGGACCGAGGGGGAGTCGAGGACCTCGACGAGTCCCAGGCGGGCCTCGAACTGCTCGGAACGGTTGCGGACGAAACGAGGCCAGGCGTCGGCGCCGGGGATCAGCTCGCGCAATCCCGAGAGCGCCTGGCAGCCGTTGCACACGCCCAGGCTGAAGGTGTCCGGTCGCTCGAAGAAGGCCGAGAAGGCGTCGCGCGCGCGGGCGTCGAAGAGGATCGACTTGGCCCACCCCTGGCCGGCACCCAGGACGTCGCCGTAGGAGAAGCCGCCGCAGGCGACCAGCCCCCGGAAGCCGCTCAGGTCCTGGTGGCCCGCGAGCACGTCGCTCATGTGCAGGTCCACCGCGTCGAAGCCGGCGCGGTGGAAGGCGGCGGCCATCTCGATCTGGCCGTTCACCCCCTGCTCCCGCAGGATCGCGACTCGCGGCCGCTCGCCGCGCGCGACGAAGGGTGCGGCCACGTCGTCGTCGGGGTCGAAGGGGAGGAGGACCCGCAGACCCGGCGCGTCCGGGTCGAGCCGCGTGACGTGTTCCTCTTCGGCGCAGGCGAGGTCGTCGCGCAGGCCCTGCAGGCGACGCGTGGTCTCGGACCAGAGGTCGCGCAGCTCGAGGCGGCCCGCGCCGAACACCTCGCGGTCCCCGCGCGTGAAGGACACGCGGTCGTCGTGGGTCGCGTCGACCGGGCCGAGGTCCCGGACCAGCTCCGACAGGCCGTGCTGCGAGAGGATCTCGTTCGCCGCGTCCAGGTCCTGCGAGCGCACCTGCAGGAGCGCGCCGAGCTCCTCGCAGAAGAGCGCGGAGAGATCGTCCTCGCCGACCTCGTCGAGCGCGATCCGCAGGCCGCGACCGCTCGCGAAGGCCATCTCGACGACGCTGGCGAGCAGCCCTCCGTCCGAGCGGTCGTGGTAGGCCCGCACCAGCCCGCTCTCGAGCAGCTGGTGGACGGCGGCCACGAAGGCCCGCAACGCCCGCGGATCGTCGACGTCCGCGGGCTCGCTCCCCAGCTGCCCGTAGACCTGGGCCAGCGCCGAGCCACCGAGGCGGTTGCGGCCGGCCCCCAGATCGACCAGCAGCAGCCGGCTCGGGGCGGCCTCGAGCTCCGGGGTTCCGGCGAGGCGGACGTCGCGAACCGGTGCGAAGGCGGAGACGATCAGCGAGATCGGCGCCGTCACGCTCCGCTCGACGCCGTCGTCGTCCCACACCGTCTTCATCGACATCGAGTCCTTGCCCACGGGAATGGAGATTCCGAGGGCGGGACACAGCTCCAGGCCGACGGCCTCCACCGCATCGAAGAGGCGCGCGTCCTCACCCGGGTGTCCGGCCGGTGCCATCCAGTTGGCGGAGAGCTTGACCTGGCCGGTGGACGCCACCCCCGCGGAAGCGATGTTGGTGAGGGCCTCGCCGACGGCCAGGCGCGCGGCCGCGGCGGCGTCGAGGAGCGCCACCGGGGTGCGTTCACCGACGGCCATGGCCTCGCCGGTGACCCCTTCGAAGTCGCTCGCCGTGACGGCGGCGTCCGCCACCGGGACCTGCCAGGGGCCGACCATCGGGTCGCGCACCGAGAGACCGCCGACGGTGCGGTCGCCGATGGTGACGAGGAAGGTCTTGTCGCCCACGGTGGGCAGCTGCAGGACTCGGCGGGCGGCGTCGGCGAGATCGATCGGCGACCGGTCCAGGGGTCGGGCCGCGAAGGGGACGCGCTTCACGTCCCGCGTCATCTTCGGAGGCTTGCCGAGCAGCAGGGCGAGCGGCATGTCGATGGGTGCGTCGCCGAAGTGAGCGTCGTCGACCCGCAGCCTGCGCTCTTCGGTGGCGTGGCCGAGCACCGCGTAGGGGCAGCGCTCGCGGCGACAGA
>JANQSB010000399.1 GCA_028284295.1 Myxococcota bacterium
CTCGGCGACGCTGGCGGCGCCCGCGGCGATGGCATCGACGGCGTTGCCGCTCTCCTCCTGGACCGCGTGGATCAGCTTCTCGATCTCCCGGGTGCTCGACAGCACACGGTCGGCGAGCTCCTTGATCTCCTCGGCCACCACCGAGAAGGCGCGCCCGTGCTCGCCAGCCTGCGCGGCGATGATCGCGGCGTTCAACGCGAGCAGGTTGGTCTCGTCCGCCACGTCGCCGATGACGTCGACGATCGACCCGATCTCGCCGGCTCGCCCACCCAGCCCCCGGATCACCTGCTCGGCGGAGTCGGTGGCGCGACGAATCGCGTCCATGCTCTCGACGGTCTTGCGCACGGTCTCGCGCCCCCGCTCGGCCGTCTCCACCACCTGGCGGGATCGCTCGGCGCTGTCCTCCGCGGCAGCGTTCACCCCGCGCATGTTCTGGGCCATCTCGGCGCTGCTCGCCGAGCTGTTCTCGGCGGCCTTGGCGAGCTCGGCTGCGTTGCTCGCCACCTCGCGCATGCTGTGGGCGCTCTCCTGGACCTGACTCGAGAGCGCGTCGACCGTCGAGAACAGGCTGGTGGCGGTCTCGGCCAGCTGCTCGCCGGACGCGCCCAGCTCCATGGTGGAGCTGCTGGCGTCCTCGACGAGCAGGTTCAGCTCCTGGGCGGATCCCGAGATGTCGCCCACCTGCGCGGTCAGGCTCTCCATCGCGCGGGCCGTCTCGCTCACGCCGCGGGACTGGCTCACCGCGGACGACGCCACGCTCTCGGAGACCGCGGCGGTCTCCGCGGCGGTGGCATCGACCCGATCGGCGGCCTCGGACACCCGTCCCACGGTCGCGCGAAGCGCCGCGGCCATGCGTTCGAAGGCGCGGGAGAGCTCTCCGAGCTCGTCCTCGGACTCGAAGGCGCGCCCGCCCCGCAGGTCGCCTTCGGCGAGCCGGCCGGCGCGAGCACCGAGATCGGCCGTCGTCTTCCCAATCTCCCGCGAGAGCTCCTGGGCGAGACCCAGCGCGATCAGTCCCGAGAGCAGCAGGGTGAGACCGAAGCGGACGCCCGACTGGAGGAAGGAAGGTCGCAGAGCGGACCAGGGTTGCACCGCGACGACCACCGGCCCGTCTTCCCCGACGGCCCGCCACGCGAAGGCATTCGGCGAGTCCAGATCGAGGCTGCGCCCACCCCCCGGTCCGAGCTCCGCCAGCTCGGCATCGAGCAGCAGATCGGGGTCGCCCCGCACGACGCTCCGGCTCTCGGGGTCGAAGAGCAGCAGATCGGAGGCGATTCCCAGGGCTCGCGCCTCCTCGAGCATCGCGTCGAAGGCTCCCGGGTCGTCGGAGAGCGCCTCCGCCCGAAGCTCCAGGAAGCGGCTCTGGATCTCCACCGCGTTCGCCTCGAGAGGCTCGCTGGAGTGCACCAGCGACAGGAAGAGCGAGAAGCCGACGGTCGCGAGGATCACACCGGTGACCGAGAAGCGCAGCTTCCGCGCCAGGTCGACGCGGCGAACCAGCCGCTGACGCTCCCCGGGGTCCGGAATCCGGGCACCGAGCTCGCTCCGCAGCTCCGCGAGCAGGCGCTTCATCCCGAAGAAGACGAAGACCGAGCAGACGAAGCCGCCACTCGAGGCGGCCAGGATCATGGCCGCCGCGCGGAAGGGTCCGAAGGCCTCGAAGCGCCAGGCCATCAGCGCGGCGACACCGATTCCCGCGAAGGTCCACCAGAAGAGACCGTTGAGGAAGAAGAGGTAGGGGAGGTCCGCGACGGCCCGGAAGGCGTCCCGGAGACCCGACGGGGTCGCCCGGCCGGCGGCGTTCGCGTCGAGGTACTGGCAGACCGGTCGATAGAGGGGCCGGTTCAGGAGACTGGTCCCGACGAACATCCCGGGCGCGATGAAGGCCAGGATCTCGAGGAAGCCGCGCCACTCGGCAGCGGAGAGGCGGAGCAGCGCCTGGAAGTAGAGCGAGATCAAGAGCACGGCGATGCCCGACATCACGCCCAGGAAGAGCATGAATCGCCGATAGAAGGCAGCGCCGCTGCCCAGGGAGTGCTCGCTCATGCCGACCTTCCGTCCCGCCCGCTACTCGATCTTCAGGAGGCTCTTGGCGACGGCCAGCACCTTGTTCGCCTGGATGGGCTTGGTCAGGTACTCGTTGGCGCCGAGCGCCAGCGCCCGCTCGCGGTCCTCGCTGGCGCCTTCGGTGGTGATCACGCAGATCGACATCTGCTCGAGGTTCTGCTCCCCCCGAATCAGCGAGATCAGCTTCAGGCCGTCCATCACCGGCATGTTGATGTCGACGAAGGCGAGGTCGAAGTGGTCGCTGGTGACCTTGCGCAGCCCGTCCATCCCGTCGTTGGCCTCGACGATGTCGACGCCCTTCAGACGCTTCAGGGCAAACAGGAGCAGCTGACGCATCGTCGGACTGTCCTCGACGATCAAGATCCGATGCTCGGCCATGGTGAACTCCTTCGGAGCGGCGCCGGACGCCGCCTTCCGCCTACTTCGTGAGAAGGTCGATGAATCCCTGGATGGTGGAGAGCTTCCGCTCCGACTGCGCGTAGAGTCGCGACGCGAAGATCGCGGTCGCGGCGTGGCCGGCCAGCAGCGTGAAGAGCTCGTGGTCGAGCGCGGAGAAGCCCGCCTTCTGCTGCAGCAATCGATGGACCGCGATGGCCCCGATGGGCAGGTCTTCGACCCGCAGCGGGATCGCGACGATCGGGACCTGGTCGGCCAGCTCGCCGCCCGCAGGCTCGCTGTCGCGACACACCACGTCGCCGCAGGCGACGGCCTCCCCGACCGGCCCGACCCCGATCTCGATCTCGTGGAAGAGCTCGAGATCCGCGCCTTCGGCGGCGACCGGCTCGAGCAGGTTCGAGTTCTCCGGGCACACGTAGACGCAGAAGATCTCCGCGCCGATCAGGTTGATCACGATCTCGACGATGATCCGCAGCACTTCGCTGGGGTCGAGGGTCGAGTGCAGCTGGTAGCTCGCGACGTAGAGGTTCGCGAGGTTGTTGTTCTCCTCTTCGATCTCGATGTAGCGCTCGGCGAACTGGTGGTTCTCGGACTCCACCGCCTTGAGCTGCTCCATGATGTCGCGGTTCTCCGACTCGAGCGTCTCGATGCGCTGCAGCAGCTCGTAGCGGAGCTTGTCCCAGTCGCCGGGCGACTGGGCCGCCTCGCGCTGGCGGGTCTCGATCGCGTTCACGCGACTGCGCAAGCGCTCGTTCTCCGCCAGCAGCTCGCGGGCGAAGTCCGCGCCTCGCTGGAAGACCGCGAGTACGGCCTCCCCGCGATCGCCCTGCTCTCCCCGGCCGTCGCTCATCTCGCTTCCTTTCCCGGCGGAGTCCCCGAAAGGTCCCCCGCGAGTCCCGACTGGATCGCCGTCGGGATCTCGCCCAGCGGCAGGACACAGTCGACGCAACCCGTTCGAATCGCCTGCTGGGGCATGCCGAAGATGACTGCGGTCTCCTCGGATTCGGCGATCACGGTGCCCCCGGCCCGCTTCACCGCCTCGACCCCGCGCCGACCGTCGTCTCCCATCCCGGTCAGCACGACGGCCAGCAGCTGCGGGCCGAAGTGCTTCGCGGCCGACTCGAAGAGACGGTCCACGGAGGGGCTGTACTTGTCGCTCGCTGCCACCTCGCACAGGCGGGTGACGACCCGCCCCCCACGGCTCTCGAGCTCCAGGTGGTGTCCACCGGGGGCCACCCACACGGAGCCGGCGACCAGCGGCTCGCCGCCGCTCGCCTCCCTCACGAAGAAGGGTGTCAGGCGGTCGAGACGCTCGGAGAAGCCCTTCGTGAAGCCCTTCGGCATGTGCTGGGCGATCAGGAAGGCGCACTCCGGCGTATCGGAGAAGGCGGCCAGGGTCTGCATCAGCGCGCTCGGCCCTCCGGTGGACGACCCGATCACCACCACGGGAGCGGCCGGGACCTGCACCCAGTCGGTGGTCGGCCGCGGCCGCGGCAGGACGGGCGGCGGCGCTTCGATCCGATCGCGGACCTTCTCGATGCGCAGGTCGCGGGTCGCGTGGACCTTGCGGATCAGCTCGGACTGGATGGTCGCCAGCTCGGGTGTGGCTCGCGAATCGGGCTTGGCGATGAAGTCCACCGCACCCAGGTCGAGGGCCTTGAAGACGTCCTGCTCGCCGGCGCGCCCGCTGATGACCAGCACCGGCGTCGGGCGCTTGTTCATCACCAGACGCAGGAAGGTGAAGCCGTCCATGCGCGGCATCTCGAGGTCGAGAGTGATCAGGTCCGGCCCGAGCTCGAGGGTCTTGCGCAGCGCGTCCTCGCCGTCTCGCGCCACACCGACCACTTCGACCAGGGGAGAAGTCCGGAGCATGCGCGTGATGGTCTGACGGCTGAACGCCGAATCGTCGATCACGAGGACCCGGATGAGGTCGCGTGAGCTCATGCGCCCTCCCCGTCGACGGCGGCCGCCGTGTTGCGCGCGATGTCGTGCCAGGCGTCCCGGATCTCCTCGCCCGGCACGGGCCGGCGGTAGACCAGGTCCCGCTCCAGATGCGCGAGCTCGAAGGCGCTCGAGATGTTGATCAGTGACTCCGAGTGGCCGAGCAGCAGGAATCCCCCCGGTCGCAATCGGTCGTAGAAGGTCTGGATGACGCGTCGCTTCGTCTCCGCATCGAAGTAGATGATCACGTTGCGGCAGAGCACAACGTCCATCGCGCCGAGCAGCGCGATCTTGGATTCGTCCAGCAGGTTGAGGTGGATGAAGTCGACGTGCTTGCGGACCTCGTCCTTGACCCGATAGAGACCGTCCTTCTCCTCGAAGTAGCGTCCGCGCAGATCGTCCGGCGTCTCGCGGAAGGAGGCCTCGCGATAGACCCCACGCCGGGACCGGGTCAGCACCGGGCGCGAGATGTCCGAGGCATAGACGCGGAGATCGCGACCCGGTACCAGCCCGGCCTCCATCGCCAGGGCCACCACGCTGTACGGCTCCTCGCCGCTCGAGCAGCCGGCAGACCAGACCGAGATCGGCCGGGTCGATCCGGCCTTCCGCTGCAGCAGCAGGTTGGGGATGATCTCGCCCACCAACGCCTGCAGCTGGGAGCACTCTCGGAAGAAGTAGGTTTCGTTGGTGGTCAAGATGTCGACGAGATGCGCGAGCTCCTCGTCGCCGCCGGGACTGCGCAGCTCGAAGTGGTAGGCGGCGAAGCCCCCGAGGCCGAGCTCCTGCACGCGGCGGCCGACCCGCTTCTCGAGGAGGAAGCGGGAGCCGTCGTCGAAGTGGAGACCGCAATGGGTGCGCAGCAGCTCCGCGTACATGCGGAACTCCGACTCGCTCATCGCAGGCGTCTCGTCGAGCAGGGGGCTCACCGGATCCTCACGCCTCCAGCCGCTGCAGGGCGCGAACGATCACGTCGCGCACGAAGGAATCCTGCTCGGTCTCGAGACGTCGCAGGATGGCCGGCAGGGCTCGCGCCACGCCGCGGTCCGCCAGGGTCTGGATGGTCTCGCCCCGGACCACCCAGCTCGGGTGCTGCACCAGCCCGACGAGCTCGGAGAGCGTGTCCGCGTCGCCGTGGCGGCCGACACAGACCACGGCCGCCTGCACGACCTCGGGAGCGTCGCTCCCGAGCCCGGCCAGCGCGACCGAGGCCGCTCGCTCGCCTCCGATGGCATCGAGCGCCTCGATGGCCGCGACCATCACGACTCCGCCCCGCTGCGGCTCGGCCAGGAAGTCGCGCAGCAGATCGAGCGCGCGCTCCCGCTCCTCCGCCGCGCACGCCCGCTCGCCCCCGCAGTAGCTGCCGATGCTGCGCAGGGCCGCCGCGCAGACGTGGACGTCTTCGTCGACGAGCAGTCGCTGGAGGTCTTCGAGCGCCTCGGGCGAACGGGACGAGGCCAGGGTGAAGGCCGCCTCCCGACGCACCAGCGGCGACTCGTCCGCCAGGGCGAGGCGGAGAGGCTCCGCGGCGACGGCGGGGTCGAGTCGCACCAGGCCACCGACCGCGAGGCGTCGAACCCCTGCGCTCGGGTCCTTGAGCAGCGCGGTGCTGCGGTCCGCGTCCTCGGGACGCGCCAGCCTCGCGAGGACCGCGGCCGCCGATCGCCGGATCGGCTCGTCCGGACTCTCGAAGCGGGGCCCCAGCTCGTCGAGGATGCGCGGGACGAGCGCGACTTCTTCGCCGAGCGCGATCAGGGCATCGATCAGCGCGGCCTGCTCTTCTTCGGCCTCCGGCTCCTCGTCCAACGACGCGCACTCGAGCCGGACGACCAGCTTCTCCAGAGCGCCCGCGCTGCGTCGCGATCCGAGCGCGCGGGCCGCGGCAGCCCGCAGCTCGGCATCCGGATCGTCGAGCGCCTCCGTGAGGCGGGTGTCCGCATGCCGGGCGTCCGTGCGGGCGAGCAGACTGCAGGCCGACTGGCGGAGGTCGCGGTCGAGATTCGGCCAGGACCGGTCGAGCTCCCGCTCCGCCACCTCGCCGATGGCCTCGAGCAGTCCGAAGGCGATCTCCGCGACGGCCTCGTCGCGCGCGCACTCGAGAACCGGTACCACGCACTCCGCCGAGCCGACCAGCCCGAGGAACTGCACGAGCATCAGGCGCGTTCCCAGGTCGGCCTCTCCGAGCCGCTCGATGGCGGCGTCGAGCAGGCCCGGGGTGCTGGCTGCGGCCTCGCGGATCCGTTGCGCGAGCCGCTCGGCATCCGCGGGCTGGGCTCGCGAGACGCGACCCAGCAGCGCCTCCATGGCGGCCTCCCGCGGCGCACGTCCCGAGCTCGAGAGCCCCTTGCGGAGCAGGTCCTCGGCTCCCGGATCCTCGCTGAAGCCCAGCAGACCGAAGGCCGCGGGGCGCAGGACAGGGTCGTCGAGCACCGGCGCCAGGGTGTTGGAGGCAATGGGATGCTCGAGGCGCACCAGGGCGCGCAGGGCGGAGAAGCGCACCAGCTGGTCCTGGTCCGGGTCGACCGCCACCTCGGCCAGGGCACGAGCGCCTTCCTCTCCGCCGAGGACACCGATGGCGTCGGCGGCGGCCGCGCGCACGTTCGCATCGGGATCGCCCAGGGTCCGGATCATCGGCTCGCAGGCCCGGGCGTCCGCGATCCCCGCCAGCGCATCGACCACGAGCTTGCGCACGTCGATGTCGTCCGTGGCCAGCGCATCCAGGAGACGAGGCACCACCGCGGAACCGCATGCCATCAGGGCCTCGACGGCCGAGTTCCTTCGCCCCGGATTGTCTCCGTCGCCGAGCGCGGCCACCAGCGCGTCCGCCACGGCGGCACCCTCGCTGGAACCCACCAGCCGCTCGACGGCCGCCTTGCGGACGCGCCAGCTGAGGTCTCCCAGGCTCTCCACCAGCAGCGGGATCGCGTCCCCGGACGGAAGCGCGGACATGCGCTCCACGGCCAGGCGACGGATCTCCTCGTCGCTGCTCCGAAGGTCCTCGAGGACCTGTCGATGCGCGTCGCCGCTCATTGTCCGCCTCGTTCCCTCGCGACGCGCTGCAGCTCGTCCATCAGGAAGTCGCGCTCGTCCCGGACGCGCGCGTCCACCCGCTGGGCGAAGAAGCCGCGGCCTTCGGCCAGGGCCGCCTCGAGCGCCTCCCCGAGCTGTCCCGAAGCGAGGCCCGCCTCGAACTGCTCCGGGTGGTAGAGCAGGATGTCGGACACGATGATGCGGGCGAGACGCTCGGCATCCGCTCGCGGTCCGGCGAGGCCGTCGTCCGCCGCGGGCGCCGGGTCGGGCGCCGGGCTGGCGACCGCCGGAGCCGGCTGGGGCGGCGCGGGAGCGGGCGCCGCGGGGGCCTGGGGCTCGGGCGGGGGCGGAGCCGCGGCCGGCGGCGGGGTCGGCGCGGGCGCCGGGGCCTCCGGTGCGGGAGCGGCCGCGGCGCCGACCGGATACCCGAAGCGCTGCAGGACCGTACCCAGGCCTTCGGGCAAGGACGGCTTCTCCATGTACACGTCCGCGCCGTACATCTCGGTGGGCGGCCGTCGGTAGCGGTCCTGGTGGTGGACCGACCCGACCAGCACCACGTGGATCGAGCGCAGGCTCTCGTTGCGCTTCACCATCTCGCAGATCTGGAAGCCGTACATCTTCGGCAGCGCGGCATCGAGCACGCAGGCGCGCGGAAGCAGGCGCTGGATGGTGAGCATCGCCTCGACTCCGTCGTGGACCAGGACCGGCTGCAGTCCCCAGGCCAGCAGCGCGTTCGCCACCCGCTTGCCGTGATCGACGTCCGGATCGGCCACGACGACCAGTCGCTCGCGATCGACCGGCGCCTCCGGCGCGGAGGACGGCTCCGACGGGGGACTCGCGACCTCCTGCGGCGCTGCCGCCGCCGGCTGGACCGGCGTCGCGGGCCGCGCCGCCTCCGGGGCACGCACGCGGAACACGGCCCCGCACTTCGCGCAGCGCAGCCGGGCCCCTTCCGGGGAGAGACGTTCCGCGTCCACCCGGTACTTCGCCTGGCACTTCGGACATGCCGCAATCATCTCCGCACTCCTTCCACCTTCGAGACACTCGCTCCGTCGCCGCCCGGCGCGCGAAGCCTCAGATCTGGAACCGCGCCACGTCCTCGCGTAGCGCCTCTGCCTGCCGGACCAGGGACTCGACCGCGTCGCTCATGCCTCCCGCAGCCGCCTCGTTGCCACGCGTCCGATCCACCACCTGCTCGAGATACTCGGTCACCTGGGAGCACGCGCTCGACTGCTCCTGCAGCGAGCTGTTGATCTGCTCGACGGCGTCGCGCACGCCCTCGACGCTCTCCCGGATCCGCCCGAAGCCTCGAGACTGCTCTTCCGTGGTTCGCCGGACCTGCTGTGCCACCTCGCTCATGGTCACGGCCGAGCGATAGACGGTCTCGTTGCCGCGATCCTGCTCGGCGCCCGCCGACGCGATCTGGTCGACCCCGGAGCGAACCCGGTCCATCAGCTCGACCACGTGTGCGGCGGCCTTGGTCTGTTCCTGCACGGCACCGACGATCTCCGCGATGTGGCTGCCGCTCTCCCGCGCCTTGCGGGTGATTCCCTCGAGCGAGACCCCGGCGTCGGCCGACAGCTCCACGCCGCTGGCCACGCTGCGAGAGCCCTCCTCGATGGCGCCCACCGCGCTCTGGCTCTCTCCCTGCACGGAGCGGATGAGGCCGCCGATCTCCTTGGTGCTGGCGAGGACCCGGTCGGCTAGCTCCTTGATCTCCTCCGCGACGACGCCGAAGGCGCGGCCATGCTCTCCGGCCTGGGCGGCGATGATGGCCGCGTTCAGCGCCAGCAGGTTGGTCTCGTCGGCGACGTCGTCGATCACGTCGAGGATCGCGCCGATCTCCTTGGTCGAGACGCCCAGTCCGCGAATCACGTTCTCGGCGGTGTCGGTGGCGTCCCGGATCGCCTGCATGCCCTGAATGGTCTGCGAGACCTTGGTCTGACCGCTCTCGGCGCTCTGCACCACTTCCGAGGACAGGTCGGCCGTCTTGGCCGCCGTGTTGTCGACGGCGCGCATGGCGCTCGCCATCTCCTCCATGCTCGACGAGGTCTCGCTGGCCGCCTCGCCCAGGTTCTCGCCGATCGAGCGCACCTGCTTGACGCTTCGCACCATCTGCTCGATCGAAGTCGACACCTCGTCGACCTTCTCGGACAGCACCGACGCGGTGTCGTTGAGCTCCTCGCCCGCCGCACCCAGCTCGAGGATCGAGCTGCTCGACTCCTCGACCGAGACGTTCAGGGCCCGAGCCGAGCCCGAGACCTCGGCGACCTGGCCGTTGATCGTCACCATCAGGTCCATCGCCTGG
Source organism: Myxococcota bacterium (assembly GCA_028284295.1). Classification (GTDB taxonomy): domain Bacteria; phylum Myxococcota_A; class UBA9160; order UBA9160; family UBA4427; genus JAJDAN01. Next base: position 9,740 of record JANQSB010000399.1, read on the forward strand.
TCGATGCGGCCCGCCTGCTCCGCGCTCGCAGCCGACACCAGGCCGGAGACCTCGCGGATCTGCCCCGCCGCGTTGTCGACCCGGTCGGCGGCCTCCGAGACGCGACCGACGGTCGCGCGCAACGCGCCGCCCATTCGCTCGAAGGAGCGGGCCAGCTCGCCCATCTCGTCTTCGGACTCGAGGACGTGGCCGCGACGCAGGTCTCCCCGGGCCATCCGGTCGGCGGCCTCGGCGAGGATGCGCGTCGCCCTGCGCAGGTCGCTCGAGAGCAGCCAGCCGATGCCGATGGCGACACCGGTCGCGATCAGCAGGACGGTGCCGAGTACGACGCGGATCGAAGCCAGGCCGGGCCGCAGGGAGTCGCGCGGGATCGCACTGACCAGCAGACGACCCGCGCCGAGGTCCTGCCAGCGCACCATGAACCGGCCATGGCCCGTCCCGTACACACCGGCCGCCGGGTCCGCTTCCAGACTCGCTTGCATCTCCGAGGAATCGACCCAGTCGAGATCGAGAACCTCGTCGCGGCCCACGATCTCGAACTGCGCCGGGAAGGGCATCAGCTGCTCGGCTCCCAGGGTGTGGCGTCGCACCCGGGCGAACTCGTCCTGCAGGGACTCGACCGCGGCCAGCTCTGCGACGGCATGGCGCTGCCACTGCACCGCGTAGTCGTCCAGTGCGCGGCCGGCACGCGAGTAGGAGAGCGCCATCGCGAACACCAGCGAGGTCGCCACCGTGCCGGCGATCGCGAGCTGCAGCTTGCGGGCCAGCGAGACGGGGCGGACCAGCGAGCGGCGTTCTTCGGCGTCGGGAAGGCGGGCCGCGATCGCGTCGCGAACTTCGGTGAGCTCCCGCTTCGTCAGGAAGAAGCAGGCGACCGCGGTCAGCGCGGCGCCCGAGGCCGCCGCCGCCACGAGGGCGAAGAGCTGGAAGCCACCACCCCAGCTGGAGTGCCCCAGCGCCATCATGCCCAGCGGGATCGCCACGGCCGATGCGAGCCACGCCGATCCGATCAGCTTCTGCATGGTGGTCGGAAGGGAGACGACCGCCGCGAAGGCCATCCGGAGCTCTTCGTGGGTCAGGGAGCCATCGCGCTCGCCACTCAGGAAGCGGAGGATCGGCCTCTGCACGCGTCGCCGCAGCGGCTCGAGGATGGCACCGGCCACCACGGCGAAGCAGCCGATCACGATGGCGAAGGCCCGCCACTCCGTGATCGACAGATCGAGCAGCGCGAAGAGGTACAGCACCATCAGCAGCATGGTGCCCAGGGGCAGGCTGGAATCGAGCACGGTCAGGCGCAGCTGGAGGCGACGAGCGCTGGGAAGGGACGCGTTCATGAGACCTTTCCTCCGGCGGGAGACGGGTCGGAGAGCTTCTCCGGGAGCTCCGAGCGGTAGATGCTCTCGAGGATGTGGTCCAGTGAGAGAACGAGCACCGGCCGCTGCTCGGGGCGACGCACGACGGCGCGAATCGCCTCGTAGCCGGCCTGGGTCGCCAGGGTCGGCGGGTCCTCGAGGGCCGATGCGTCGAGGGAGAGGACGTCCGAGGCGCGTTCGACGAGCAGCCCGAGCACCAGCCCATCGATCTCGAGCACCGCGATCCGCGCGGCATCGCCCATCTCGCAGGGCTCGCCGCCCAGGGCTCGGCCGAGGTCGATCACCGGCACGACTCCGTCCCGCAGCTCGACCACGCCCTCGATCAGCGCCGGCGACTTCGGGAGCGGCGTCACCTCGCGGGGCCTCACGATCTCGCGTACGTGGGCGACGTCGAGCGCGTACACCCGCTCCTTCACCTCGAAGCAGGTGAGGTTCACCAGATTCGCACCGGCCACGCTCGCGCTCGCGGCCGAGACGTCGCCTGTCAGGTCACTCGTCTCCACGGAACTCCAGCACCCTGTCGAGATCCACGATCGAAACGAACTCCTCGCCGGACAGGAAGAGCTCTGCCACGGCGTCGCCCTCCCCTCCCGTCGCGGGCCGAAGCTCCTCTTCCGGCACGCGCACGACCTCCCGAACGGCGTCGACGAGGACACCGGTGACGCGGTCGTCCTCGCCGTGCAGCACGATGATCCGGGTGTGTCGACTGGGCTCGGCGGTCGCCAGGGCCAGCCGCATGCGGAGATCGATCACCTGGACCACCTCACCGCGAAGCGTGATCACGCCGCGCACCTCGTCGGGCACGCGCGGGACCGGCGTCATCGCGCGCAGACGCACGATCTCGCGCACGCGATCGACGGGCATCGCGTAGGACGAGTCGCTCAGCCGGAACACGAGCAGCTCGCGCAGAACGACGGGCGCCTCGTCTTCGCGACCCGTGGCGGCATCGCGCGCGATCGAACGCCAGTCGCCACCGGCCGTGCCGAAGGACTCGAGCCCGCTCATGCCGCATCCCTCCGGCGCACCGTCTCGTCGACGATCGAGGCCACGTCGATCACCAGGATGGCGCCGCCGTCGCCCTGCTCCGTGGCTCCAGCGATGCCGCGCACCTGCTGGATCGGCCCCTGGATGGGCTTGATGACCGTGTCCTGCTGGCCCTCCAGGGTGTCGACCACCAGACCCATCCGGCGGTCCCCGAGGCCCAGCACGACGACGAAGCGCTTGGCGTCCTCACAGCTGGAGTCGAGCTCGAACTCGTCCGCCAGGCGGCGCAGGGGCAGCGCGTCGCCGCGGAGGTTGAGCAGCTCGCGGCCTTCACTGCGCTGGATCGCCTCGACGTCCACGCTCAGGGTCTCGAGCACCGAGTTCAGCGGGATGGCGTAGCGCTGGTCTCCGACCCCGACGATCAGCGCCTGGATGATCGCGAGGGTGATCGGGAGGGTCAGCGAGACCGTGGTCCCCCGCCCCGGCTCGGTCGAGAGCTCGACCATGCCCCCGAGCGCGGCCAGGTTGGTACGCACCACGTCCATGCCGACGCCGCGACCGCTGGTCTCCGTCACCGACTCGCGGGTCGAGAAGCCCGGCTCGAAGACGAGGTCCAGGATCTCCTTGTCGCTCAGCACGTCCTCGGGGTCGATCAGGTCCCGCGCCTCGGCGAGCTCGCGGACGCGCTCGACCGCGATCCCGCGGCCGTCGTCCTGTACCTCGATCAGGACGTGGTTCCCGCGCTGGATGGCCCGGATGAAGATGGTGCCCTCTGCGGCCTTGCCGGCCTCGCGGCGCTCCTCGGGCGCCTCGATCGCGTGGTCGAAGGCGTTGCGGACCACGTGCATCAGGGGGTCGACCAGCTGCTCGACGATCAGCTTGTCGAGCTCGGTGTCCGCCCCGCTGAACTCGAGCGCGACCTCCTTCGACAGCTCGCGTCGCAGGCGGCGGACCACACGCGAGAGCTTCTCGAAGACCTGACGCAGCGGGACCATGCGGACGTCGAGCACGCCCGACTGCAGCTCCTTGAGCTTGCGATCGAAGAGCTTGTGGATGCGTCCGAGCTCGTCGCCGACCCGCGCCGTCGCGAAGTCCTCGGCCAGGCGGTTCGCGATCTGCTCGACCTGGGTGCGCTGCATCGAGAGCTCGCCGACCAGGTTCATCAGCTCGTCGAGCTTGCGGATGTCCACCCGGACCGTGTCGCTGATGCTGCGCAGGGAATCGAGCTCGCCCCCGAGCTCCACGGGGGTCGTCGCCTGGTCTGCGGGATCGGGGTCCGGGACCGGAACGGACGCGGAGGCCTTCGCGTCGCTCTCGCCGGCGTCCGAGCCGCCTCCCACGGAGCGGACCCGGGTGTCCGGGAAGTCGAGCTGGGTCGACAGCTCCGCCTCGGGGAGCTCCGAAGCGACGAGCAGCGAGAAGCGGATCTGCGACTCCGGGGCCTCGCCCGGCGAAGGCAGGGTCGAGACCAGCTCGCCGGAGCCGCGGATCACCTCGGAGATCTCCGCCAGCCCCTCCTCGAAGGCGAGGATCTCGAAGCTGGTGTCCACGAGATAGAGATGACGCCCGCGTCGGAGGTTCTCGCGCAGGCGGTGCTCCTCGTACTCGGTGAGTGCACGCAGCAGGGCGGGGTCGAGGTCGAGCCCCGAGAGCTCGTCGGCGGTCTCGGGCTGCGCGCTGACCGCAGCGTCGATGCGACCGATCAGCTCGTCGATGGGAGCCACGCTGGCTTCGTCGAAGTCCGCCTCGCCGACCCGCTCCAGCAGCGAGGCGAAGAGCTGCGCGGCCTCGTCGAGCAGGTCGACGGCCGGCGAGTCCAGGGCCACGCGCCCGAGCCGCAGACCGTCGAGCACGTCCTCGAGATGGTGGGCGAGGTTCGAGAGGCCCTCGAGACCGAACATGCCGGCCAGGCCCTTCAGGGAGTGGGCGGCGCGGAAGATCCGGTTGACCAGCTCCGGATCCACCTCGCCGTCTCCCTGCAGACCGGCACGCTGGTCCATCAGGTCGGCCAGGCCCTCGCGCATGCCCTCGAGGGTCTCCTCCGCTTCGGAGACGAACTCTCGCTGCGCCTTGCTCTTGCGCGCCTTCTTGCGTCGAGCGGCCACGATGCGCGGGCTCCTACCGGGGCTGCGCGAGCAGATCGCTGACGGTCGCTCGCAGGGCTTCGGGCTCGAAGGGCTTCACGAGGTAGGCGTCGGCGCCCAGCTCGAGGCCCTTGTCGCGATCGCGGTCGGAGCCTTCGGTCGAGACGATCACGACCGGGACGGTCTGGAAGCGGGGGTCCCTGCGCACGAAGGAGAGCAGCTCGAGCCCGTTGATGTCGGGCATGTTGATGTCCGTCACCACGAGGTCGAAGGACTCGCGCGGCAGGATGCGCAGCGCCTCGAAGCCGCTGGCGGCCTCGCTCACCTTGACGGGCGGGTCCATCTCCTCGAGGGACGACGCCAGAAGCGATCGCATCGTCTCGGAATCTTCCACGATGAGAATCCGCTGCACTGGTCTCCCCTGGCGCGGGATTCGCGCTCTTCGGTTCGCCTCCCCGTATCGGCCGACGAGGGCGATTCTTGAGGCAGGTGGTGGACTTCGCCCCCGTCCCCGCGAGCGCGCTACACGCGGGACGCGCAACCGACGCATGCGGGAGAAACCCCTCGAAGAGGGCCTCCCGGGTCCGGCCCTCAGTCCAGGGGAGCGCCTTCCGCCTCGGCCAGGGCGCGTTCCAGGACGGCGCGCTCGAGCGCGAGGCCGGCGTGCTGCAGCACCACCTCGAGCGCCTCGGTGTCGCCCAGCGCCCGGTTGTCGGGCAGGTTGTCGGCGTAGAGCACCGCCGCGATCTCACCGCTGCTCTCGATCGGCGCCAGGTAGGCCTCGCGCGGTGCCGCGCTGCCGAGCTGAGCCGACAAGGTGTAGTCCCCGCCGTCGCTGGGGGCCGAGCGGACCGACCTGCGCGACTCGAGGACGCTGCGCAGCCAGGCGCTGCCGTCCGTCTCCACCTCGATCCGGCGCACGCCGTCGTCGTCGGGCCCGCCCGCGGCGGGCAGACCGTGCTGGGCCATTCCCGTCGCCGAGCCGTCGCGAACCATGAACATCGCCACCCGGTCGAAGACCTCGGCGGCGAAGCGGATCACCAGCGGCAGGACCTCACCGCGGGTCGAGGCCTCCCCCAGCGCCCGGGTCACCTGCTTCAGGCGCTGCAGCGCATCGGGACTCGCCGCGTCACCGGGGGCCCCGGAAGCGGTCTGCTCGACGTCGCGGGCCAGTACCTCGCCGAGCTCGGAGCGGAGCCCGGCGGCGAGCTCCTGGAGCTGTGCCGCGGCGCGCGGACTGCGAAGCTGCTGGGCGTTGGGCCGGGTCAGGGCACCGTCGGCGGGCTCGATGCGTCCGGGTGTCGGCGCCTCGGTCTCGCACAGCCACAGGACGGGCAAGCGCGGCTGCTGGCTCTTGAGTCTCGTCACGAAGTCCGTGTCGCTGCGGATCCCCGAGAGCGGATCGCCCTCCGCACCCGGCCGCAACAACACGACGGGACGCGTCGCGCGAGCCAGGTACTGCCGGATGGGGTTCAGGCCGAGGTCCCAGCGCTGGAAGATGTGGATTCGCGGAAACACGTCCTTCAGGGTCTGCTTGATCCACTCGAGCGCCACCAGGTCGGGATCGATGACCACCAGGGGAGCGCTCGCCGAAGCGCTGGGCACCGGGGCGACACGCGGCGCGACGGGTGCCGCAACGACCTCCGCCGGGGGGCTCGTCTCGTCGACCGCAGGCTCGACGGGCTCCGCGAAGGCGAAGCCCTCGTCGGCATCCTCGCCTTCGTCGGCGAGCTCGGCCTGCAGCACGGGCGGGTCGCCATCCGCGGCCAGGGGCTCGGCCACGGCCGTGACGGGCTCGGACTCGCGGTCGACCCGCTCGGCCGTCGCGAGACCGATGGCCTCGGCCGGGCTCGGCGGGTCATCGACGAAGGTGTCCTCGTTGGGGTCGTCCTCTTCGACCTCGCGCGGGTCGCCGATCCCCGGACCGACCGCGAGTGCATCGGCGGCTTCCACACCGAACATCTCCTCGGCGGAGAGCTCGGGCGGCTCCTCGGGCAGCTCGTCGCCCTGCGCCTCTTCCTGGAACTCGGACCGGATGTGCGCGGACTCGTCCTCGATGCGCGAGCCCTCCATCGCGAGGTACTGCGCGTTGATTCCCATGGGCAGGAAGAGCGGCACGCCCTCGCCTTCCGTCTCGGAGCGCACGTCGAAGCTGAACTCGCCGGCCCGCCAGGCGAACATCGCCATCACGGCCGCCTCGACGCATTCGCGCCGAAGGGAATCGATGCGCTCCGCGCTGAGCTCGGTCCGGGAGGCGATCGCCTCGTCGACGGTGGTGCCTTCGCGACGCGCCTGCTCGCAGCAGGCTTCGAACTCCTCGGCCTCGAGGAAGCGCCCTCCGACCAGGAGACTCTGCAGGTCTTCGGGACCTCCCTTGAGGAAGGCGCCCCGGACCAGCCCGTCGCGCAACACGATCTGACCCTCGCCGTCGTCGCCCCGGATCGAGAGCACACCGGACTTCTGCGACAAGCTGATGATCTGCAGGATGTCCCCGAGTCCGAGATCCTCGAGGCTTCCGATGAGACTCATTCGACTCCCGATGCGGGACCTGGCGGACCGGCTCCCCACGAACCGGTTGCACGGGCCGGCGGTCCGGCCCGCGGAATACGCGTCCACACGAGAGAATCGGGCTCCAGGTGGAGCGACTTGAACGCAGCCGCATTTTCGACGGGCGCGAGGCGCGGCTCCCCGTGGGGTCAAGGGTGCGCGTGGGGGGCATCGCGTCCGCAGCAGGAGTCTGGTGAGAAGTCCGGGCTAGTGGCGGGTGAGCAACCCCAGCCACTCGATGGCCCCGTCCTTGTCGCCCGCAACGGCCTTCTCGAGCGACTCCACGCCCTCCTTCGCCTGCCCGGGGGACATCGCGATGCAGAGCCGCAGCTGACCGCCGGCCTCGCGAGCACCCTCGATGGCGCCCCGGACGAAGCCACTCGCGTGGCGCGGGAACGACTCCGGGCCGCCGCCCGGCGGTGCGATCACGACGCTCCGCGCGCCGAGTCCCAGGCCGCGGCTGACCGCTGCGTGACTGGTGTCGCGCGCGCGGCCGGCCCGAAAGGCGGATCGCCGCCCCAGACCGAGGAGCAGGACCCGCTCGGCGGCCAGTCTCCCGAGCGACGGCACGAGCGTCGCCTCTCCCACCTTGCCACGCAGCCGACCTTCCCCCACCAGGTCGGTGATGACGCCGCACAGACGCCAGTCCGCGCGGCCGGCGGCGCCCCGAAGCGGCTTCTCGTCCAGGAAGAAGCCCGCCACGGCGAGGTCGGCCTCGATCCGC
>JANQSB010000404.1 GCA_028284295.1 Myxococcota bacterium
GCTTCGCGTCGCTCGCACTCGAGCTCTTCGCGCTGCAGTTCGACCGCTGCGACCCCTATCGCCGCTTCTGCGAGTCGCGCGGAGCGACACCGGACCGGGTCGACGACTGGCGCGAGATCCCCGCCGTCCCCACCGGCGCCTTCAAGGAGCTGGCCCTGCGCTGCTTCCCCGAAGACGAGGAGGTCGCGACCTTCCGGACCAGCGGAACCAGCAGCGGTCGCCGCGGCGAGCTCCACCTGGACACGCTCGCCCTGTACGAGGCCTCGCTGCTGGCCACGCTGCGCAATCTGCTCCTCGCCGATCTCCTCCGCGACGGGCCGGTCCCCCTGCTCGTCCTCGCGCCGCCCGCCAGCGAGGCTCCCGACTCGTCGCTGTCGCACATGTTCTCGCGGGCGGTCGCTTCCCTCGGCGCCCCCGACAGCGCCTTCTTCGTCGAGGAGGGCAGGCTGCAGACCGAGTCCCTCAGCGCCGCACTCGCGCGCGCGCGTGCGCCGATCGCCGTCTGCGGCACCGCCTTCGCATTCGTCCACCTCCTCGACTCGACGCATGCGAGCTTCCAGCTGCCACCGGGCTCGCGTGTCATGGAGACCGGCGGCTTCAAGGGACGCTCTCGGGAGATGCCGCGAGACGAGCTGTACGAGCAGATCGAGCAGCGCCTGGGCGTGCCGCGCACCCACATCGTCAACCAGTACGGCATGACGGAGCTGGGGAGCCAGTTCTACGACTCGGTGCTCGCCGAGCCGGACGCCCCCCGCCGCAAGCTGGGCCCACCCTGGGTGCGCGTGCGTCTCGTCGACCCCGTCACGAACACCGAGGCTGCACCCGGAGAGAGCGGGGTGATCGTCGTCCACGATCTCGCGAACACCGGCAGCATCGCATCCGTGATGACCGCCGACCTCGGCCGTCGCATCGAAGCCGGAGCGCGAGAGAGCGGCTTCGAGGTGCTCGGCCGCGAGCCCGGTGCCGAAGAGCGCGGATGCTCGATCGCCGCGGACCTGATGCTCTCGCAATGACCCTCCCCGAGGACATCCGGCAGGCATCCGGGCGGCTCCGCGACGCGGGCGAGCGCATCCGGACCCGGCCGCGAGCACGTACCCTGGAATCCCTCTCGGCCCTGCTCGACGACTGGAGCCGACCCGGCTCGGCCTGGGCGGAGAGGCTGTGCGAGGAGCTGCCCGGATGCACGGGCTTCTCGCCCGCCAACCTGCGGGAGGGCCTGGAGCTCGCGTTGCCCCGGCTGTCCGGAGAAGCCCTGCGCGCTCTTGCCGACCGCGAGCTGGGGGCTCTCGGGGAAGGAAGCACGGTGACCGGTTTCTCGCAGACCAGCGTCCTGCTGGCGGGCGCCATCCCGATGCCGACCCTGGTCTCGCTGATCGCGCCCCTGGTCCTCCACTCGCCGGTACTCGCCCGGACCTCATCGCGCGACCCCGTGACGGCCCGGCTCGTGAAGGAGTCGCTCTCTGCCATCGACCCCGAGCTCGCGGCCTGCCTCGAGATCGCCTCCTTCCCGAGTCGCGACGAGGCCTGCACCCACGCCTGGCTGGACGCGGACTGCGTGGTGGCGACGGGCTCGGACGCGACCATGGCCGCCGTGGCCGCGCGCGCGCCCGCCGGAACGCGCCTCGTCCGCTACGGGCATCGGGTCTCCGTCGCGGTCGTGGGCGACGACCCCGCGCTCGCGGACACGGCGCGCGCGCTGGCTCTCGATATCGGACTCTGGGACCAGCTCGGCTGCCTGTCCCCGATCGCGGTCTTCTCACTCGGCACCGATCCCGGACGGGCCGACGCGCTCGCGGAGGCGCTCGCGGAGGCGCTCGCGGAGGCGCTCGACGAACGCGAGTCGCGTGCTCCTCTGGGCGAGCTTCCGACGGCCGCGGCCGCACAGGTACGCGCCGAGCGGGACGCGGCTGCGCTCCGAGGCGCCGCCGGCGACGGGGTGCAGATCTTCGGGGACGACGCCCTCCGGTACACGGTGGTCCGCGAATGCGACAGCGAGCTGCGACCGGCCCCGCTGCACCGCTTCGTGCGGGTGCACCCGGTCGCGGACGAGGCCGGGCTGCGCGATGCCCTGCGCCCGCTCTCCCGGCACCTGGCGGGCGTGGCGCTCGCCGGAGTCGACGCGTCCCGAGAGCGGGTGGAGCGACTTCTCGTCGAGGCCGGCGCATCGCGCGTCTGCGCACCCGGCCAGCTGCAGGCACCGCCGCTCGGGTGGCACCACGACAACCAACCGCTCCTGCTACCCCTGGCCCGGGTCGCCGACCTCGACTCTCGCCGGTAAGCTCGCGCTCCGTGGAGACGATTCCTCGAGAGGTGCTCGCGCGCCCGGTGGTCGGGGTCGGGCTCTCGCCGGGCAGCCTGGGCGATCAGCTCGGCGACGGCGGAACCCTCCTCGTCTTCCTGCGACACTTCGGGTGCATCTTCTGCAAGGAAGCGGTGGCCGATCTCCGGGAAGCCGCCGAGGCGGCCCCCGCATACCCGGAGATCCTGTTCTTCACCCAGGGATCGCCCCGCGAGTCCCGAGCCTTCCTGCGCGAGTGGCCGGGCGCTCGCGCGGTCTCCGACCCGGAGCTCGCCTTCTACGAGGCCTTCGGCATCCGGCGGGCGTCCCTGCTCGAGGCACTCGGCCCCGCCGTTTTCAAGGCCCGGTTCCGGGCACGCGCCAAGGGCCACGCGAACGGCCCGCCCGACGGCGACATCTGGCGCATGCCCGGCTGCCTGCTCGTCGAGGACGATCGGATCGTCTGGCGCTTCGAAGCCGAGCACGCCGCCGACCACCCCGACTTCACGACGATTCCGGCCCTCCTGGCAGCGAGCTGAGCGCGCGCGCGCGAGCGGCTTCCAGGGCCTCGGGATCGAAGGGATCCATGCGCGCGGCTCCCTTCCGCGCGAGTCCGGGCGCCAGCAGCCGCACCCATCGCGCGAGCGTCAGCATCGGGTCGCGACGCGGAACGACCCGCTCGTGGAGCCTCTTCTCGATGCACTCGAAGATGCAGTCCACGACGAGCGAGGGAGGATGTCGACGCCCCGCGTAGCGCGACGGCCGCTGCAGCTTGCCCCAGATCTCGGTCTCGAAGGGACCCGGGAGCACCAGCGAGGCGTGGATCCCCGAGCCGGCGAGGTCGTTCCAAAGCCCCTCGGTGAATCCGTTCATCGCGCACTTGGAGGCCGCATAGAGGGTCTCGTAGGGGGGCACCAGCCGGCTCGCGAAGGACGAGACGTTCACCACGTGCCCGCCCCCGAGCCGGAGCATGTGGGGCATCGCAGCGAAGGTCGTCCAGAGACACGAGAAGAAGTTGACCCGCATCACCCGCTCGGCCGTGTCGACGTCGATCTCGTAGATCGACTCGTGGCACGGCGTGGCGGCGTTGTTGACGAGCACGTCGAGGCGGCCATAGCGCCGGACCGCCACCTCGATCAGCTGCTCGGCGAAGTCGCGCCGGCCGAGATCGCCGGCCAGATGGCTCGAGTCGGGCGACCACTCCCGGCAGCGCTCGACCAGCTCCCTCAGCCGGTCCTCACGCCGCGCGGCCACGAGGACCAGGCAGCCCTGCCGGGCGAAGGCCAGGGCAGTCTCCCGGCCGATGCCCGACGAAGCGCCGGTCACGACGACCACGCCACCCTTCCAATGCTCCCGGTTCCGCCAGTCGATCCGATCCGTGTCGCTCATCGGCCCCCTCGAGACTCTCGTCGATCCGGTTGCGATCGCGCTAGACGCGCAGGAACGAAGTTCCCTGGTGGAGCAGGCCCATCACCCGCAGCCCCGACAGGAGGTGCCAGAGGAGCAGCACTCCGGCCACGGCGAGCGCGACCCACTGCCGCCGCTCGCCATAGCGGAAGAAGTGGAAGATCCCGAACAGGAACGCATAGCTGAGGCACATGTTGTAGCCCCAGGCGAAGTTCCCGTGCTTCATTCGCGGCCCGTCCTCGTAGAGGAGGGCGAACTGCGCATAGGCGACGACGAACATCGCGAACCACAGAAGCTCGATCCGCTCGAACGGCTCGCCCTTCCACAGCTGTCGAACGAGGACGGCGACGGGAAGGGCATTCGCGATCAGGAAGTTCGCCCCCGGGTCGGCGCGCCGGATCTTCAGGGTCTGGAAGAGTCCGAGGGCGATCGTGTCGCTGGGCTCGCCGCCCGCCGAGTAGGTCAGCAGAAAGAGATGCACGAGCAGCAGGGTCGACGGCCCGGCGAAGAGCAGGGCCGCGATCGCGCCCTGCCTCGGACGCTCCCGCGAAGTCCAGGCCAGGACCCCCACGACCGCGGGGAGCATGAAGAGCGCGATGTTCGGCTTGATGGCCGTCGCGACCGCCAGCAGCAGACCCGATGCCCCGAAGAGGCGGAGGTCGAGTCGCTTCCATCCCAGGCTGACCAGGAGGGGAAGAGCGAGCACGATGGGGTGGACGAAGATGTTCGACGGGTTGTGCCAGATGTTGGGGGAGCCCTTGTTGAGATAGGTCAGCCCGCCCTCGAAGCCCGGGACCCGGACTGCGCTCACCACGAACAGGATCCCGGCCGCGGTGATCGCGCGCCAGTCGAGTCGCGGACGCGCGAAGAGGGACTGGAAGATCGCGACCGAGACCAGGAAGGAGGCGAGCTTGGAGCCGGTCGCGACCCACACCATCGCGTCTGCCGGCGTGCCGGGCAGGACCGCGCTGAGTCCGTACACCGTCAGCGGGAGCGCGGGGTGGGAGAGCTCGCCCTTTCGCAGCAGCTCGAGCGCTTCGCTCGCCACCCGGACGTGCTGCGGGAAGTCCGACAGGTAGAGATGCCCCCGGCCCTTCGCGTGGACGAACTCGCCGAAGAGCGAGAACGAGTAGGCCCCGATCGCGACGCAGCCGAGCCCGAGGAGGAGCAGCTCGAGGAGCGGGGCTCTTCGCAGCCCGCTCACGATGGCGGCAGGCGGGGCGCTTCCCGGTCGCCGTCCCGGCGCTCGGGCCGCAGGAAGAGAAGAGCGCCGACGAGCGCGATCCCGACCGATACGGAGTACTGCGCCAGGCCGAGGGCGATGCACTGGGCGGGCGTCGCGCCATGGGCCCCCAGCAGGAGCAGGTATCCGGTCTCGCGAACTCCGATCCCGCCGATCGAGATGGGCAACAGCGTGGCGAGCGCGACGACCGGGGCCACCTCCAGGTAGCGGAGTGGAGCCACCGGGAGACCGAGACCGCTTCCCAGGAAGTAGACGCAGAGGACCCAGGCTGCGCAGATCGCGAGCGACAGCCCGACCATCGGCGCCAGCTGCGAAGGGCTGAGGAAGTCCCGCTCGAAGCCGGTCACGAGCGGCGCCAGGCGCGGGACCGAAGCCGCCCGCCGGGCGATGAAGCGCCCCACGGCTCGTCTCTTGACCGTGATCGCGACCACTCCGAGCAGGAGGCCGGCGGAGCCGACCACCAGCCACGCCTTCGGCAGCTCGAGCGCGCGGCCCAGCCCCGCGAGCTGGAGCGCCACGACCAGCGCGGCCAGGGTCGCGATCCCCACGAGACGATCGAGCACGACGACGGCGCCGCCCTTGGCGAGCGGGACGCCGAGACCGCGCAGCCGCTGGGCACGATACAGGTCGCCGGCGCCCATCAGGGTGATGGTGTTCAGCGTGTTCGAACGGAGGGAGTCACCGGCGAGCTGCGAGTACGGGGTCGGGTGGCCGCTCGAGCGCAGGAGCCCCTGCATCCGACGCGGGACGATCAGCGGAGCCGAGAGGCCGCAGACGAAGGCGACGATCCACAGGAGCGGGTCGATGCCGGCCAGGGTCGAGAGCGTGCCCTCGAGGGTTCCCTGCGAACGGAAGAGGAAGAACGCGAAGAGGAGCAGCCCCGCGAGGCGGACGCTCCGCTGGATCCAGCGCTTGTCCACGACGACGCTCCCCTCAGTCGATCCCCATGCGCTCGAGGTGCTCGACCGGAGCCTCGACGGCCTCGAGCGCGGTCCGCAGCAGCTCCACCGCCTGCTTCTCGGCCGGACTGCCCGCCAGGTTGCGCCGCTCGTGCGGATCCTCCTCGAGATCGAAGAGGAAGTGCTCGCTGCGGGCTCCCATGCCCCAGTAGGGCAGCGGATCGCCCGCGTCGAAGGGCTGTCGGATCACCGGCACCTGGCTTCCGGGCATCCTGTCGAGCCAGGCGCGGGAGTCCGGGCGCGGAATGCGATAGCCGGGCGCGGCGTTCAGCGGCATGGTCGACCAGCGGTTCGACCACATCGAGAGCGGCGCGTTCTCCCCCTCGTGGGCCCGCGCGTACTTGCGCGATCCATCGATCACATGGACCCAGCGGCCCCAGATTCCCGAGAGCGCCCACTCGCGAATCCGGGTGGCCCGACCCTCCACGAGCGGAACGAGGCTCTTGCCGTGGGTCCTGTGCTGCGGCTCGAGATCGAAGAGATCGACCAGGGTGGCGTGGATGTCCACGTTGGTGGTGAGGGCGTCGACCACACCGGGCTCGCGTCCCGGCCAGGAGACGAAGAGGGGGGTGTGACCCAGGGGCTCGTAGTGGGGAACGCCCGGCTTGCCCCAGATGTCCTGACCGTCCACGGTCTCGTCTCCGAGATAGTGACCGTGATCGGTGCACACCACGATCATCGTGTCGTCCTTCAGACCGAGCTCGTCGATGGTATCGAGCAGCCTGCCGAACCAGGCGTCGATCATCGTGAGTCCGGCGCCGTAGTTGGCCCGCACCTGCCTCCCGTCACGCTCGGACATCTGGCCCCTCGTCACGGCGCCGACCGCGTAGGGGGGCCAGATGAGCTTCGGCCCCTGCCAATCCGGGTCGTACATCGAAGCGTAGGGCTCGGGGGTATCGAAGGGCTCGTGGGGATCGAACTCGTCGATGAAGAGCAGGAAGCGGTCGTGAGCCCCGGCGTTGGCGCGCAGCCAGGCCGACGCCGCCGCCATGGTCTTCGGCCCGGGGAAGTCGGCCTCGCTCCGGAACCAGGTACGCGACAGGTCGTAGGGCCTCTCGAAGCCCGCACTGCGCGCCTCCGGGATCTCCGGGCTGCCCACCGCGGAGGGATCGACGGCCGTCTTCCAGGGGTCGCCCTCGTGACCACGCAGGTACTCCCAGGCGTGGAAGTCGGTGTGGTAGTTCTCGCCACCGCTCTCGAAGAGGTGCGGGTGGTCGGAGACCAGCATGGTGGTCACGCCCTTCTGTCGAGCGTGATAGGTGAGCGCCTCCTCCCAGATCTCCACCGACCCCCACGGCCGCCACAGGAAGTCGAGTGCACCGCACAGGATGTCGTGGCGGGCCGGCATGCACGGCAGGGACCCGGCGAAGTGTCGGTCGAAGCGGAGCGAGCGGGCGGCGAAGCGATCGAGGTTCGGGGTGTCGAACTCGTTCGCAGCGTCCAGCCCGTAGGCGCCGAGCATGTGGCGATTCAGGCTGTCGAGCAGGACGACGATGGCGTTCTTCGGACGCGCCGCAGCGGGGTTCTCGCTCATCGACTCGTCTCCCAGGTCGCGACGCACGCGTTCCGCGCACAGTGATCGGCCGCGAAGGCCATGCGATGGCTCCAGAGCGACTCGCGCGCGGTCGTCAGGGGCTCGCCGCGTCCTTCCACCGCGTTCAGGAAGGAGCGGAAGAGCCGCGGGTCGGATCCGCCGTGGGCCCCGCTCTCGAGCGTCAGAGGCAGGCGCCTCGTCCTTCCCGTCTTGTGGTCGGTGATCTCGGCGAGCTGCTCGAGCGTATAGAAGCCCGCCACCAGCGATGCGCGGGTGCCGTCGATGCGGGTCTCTCGACCCTCGCGATGCGACCCTCCGTGCATCGTGAAGCTGGCGTTCACCCCGTTGGCGAAGAGGAGCTCGACGCTCTGGCTCGCAGGCTGGTCGTTGTCGCCCACCCGGTAGACGCAACGTCCGTACCGGGTCTCGCGGAGCGCCCGCTCGATCCCTTCCGGGGACGGGTCGGAGCTGAGCACCGACACCGGCCAGCCCCTCCAACCCTCGGCACGGGGCGGGCCCTCCTCGGGTCCGCTCTCGTCGGCGCCGGGGGGCAGCTGTCGCGCGAGCCGCAGATCCAGCAGCAGCGGAGTCAGGTCGCGGTACATGGCGACCGCGTCGTAGGGACAGCGCTCGGCGTGTGGGCAGCCGTCGATGCAGCGCTCCGGAGCGCCGTCCGGAGCGTTCTCTTCGCAGAGCTCCGTCGCGCGCTCGATCGACCCCAGCCTCACGGGCGGCGCGCCCGCCAGCCAGTAGAGCAGGTCGAGGTCGTGGCACGACTTCGCCAGGATCATCGGCGAAGAGGCGTTCCGGTTGCGCCAGTGGCCCCGCACGTACGAGTGGGCATAGTGCCAGTACGAGACGTTCTCGGAGTGCTGGATGGTCACGACCTTCCCCAGCTCCCCGGCATCGATGACCGCCTTGATGGCCTGATAGAGCGGCGCGTAGCGGAGGACGTGACAGATCTGCAGCAGACGGCCGGTCTTCTCGCTCGCTTCGACGAGCCGCTCGCACGCGGCCTCGTCGGTGGCCATGGGCTTTTCGAGCAGCACGTGGTAGCCGCGTTCGAGCGCCAGTACGGCGGGCTCGACGTGCAGGTCGTCGGGAGTCGTCACCAGCGCGAAGTCGGCACGGGAAGGCCCGCCGAGGAGCTCGCGGAAGTCCGCGAAGCGCGCTGACGGGTCGACTCCGAAGCGCTCGCCGAAGAAGCGACGGCGAACGGGGTCGGGCTCCGCGACTGCGACGATGCGCGCCGGACTGGGCTCGGTCTCCAGCGCGGCCAGGTAGGCGTTCGTTCCGCGCTCCCCCGCACCGATCACGACGCCAGACAGCATCCGGCAATGCTAGGAAAGGTCTGCACGGGGTGCAGACCCCGCGAGCCGGCGAAGCTCATCGGCTAGCGGGTGCCGGGGCCTGGGATAGGCTGTCGGGATGCAGAGACGATTCGAAGACAAGGTCGCCATGGTCACGGGCGCGGCTTCGGGAATCGGTCGCGCATCCGCCCTGCGACTGGCGGAGGAGGGCGCCCGGATCTTCGCCTGCGACATCGACGCGGGTGCACTCGACGACCTCGCGAGCGAGGCGAAGGGCCGGGACCTGCAGGTGGACACCCATGTGCTCGACGTCTCCGACGGCGAGGCCTGCGCGAGCGCCGTGGCGCAAGCCGTCTCCAGCTGCGGAAGGCTCGACGTGCTCTGCAACATCGCGGGCATCTCCCACCTCGACCTCTTCGAGAACTACAGCCACGAGCTGTGGCAGCGGATGATCGGAATCAACCTCTCGAGCGTCTTCTTCCTGAGCCAGGCCGCGATGCCCCACCTGGTGGAGACGAAGGGCAACATCGTCAACATGGCCTCCACGGCCGGACTCCAGGGGCAGGCCCACAACGCCGTCTACTGCGCGGCCAAGTTCGGCGTAGTGGGGCTCACCAAGTCGAACGCGCAGGAGTACGCCCGGCGCGGTGTTCGCGTGAACGCGGTCTGTCCCGGCGGCGTGCTGACGCCTCTCCTGCGCGAGACGAAGATGCCGGAGGGTGCCGACCCCGAGCTCTTCGGTCGCATGATGCCCCTGCTGCCCCTGGCGAGAGCCCACGAGATCGCCACCGCGGTCGCCTACCTCGCCTCGGACGATGCCCGCTACGTCACCGGCCACACCCTGACCCTCGACGGGGGCCAGACCCTCTGACCGGTCTGCCGGGACGCTTCCGCCGGGGGCTGGAAGCCCTGCGCGAACGGGAGCCCTACCGCTTCCCCGCCGAGGAGATCCCGGGAGACTTCCGCGCCGCCGCGGTGCTCGTCGCCTTCTGGCCGGAGGGCGACGACCTGCGCTGCGTACTGACCCGACGCACCACCCGGCTGTCGAGCCATCGGGGGCAGGTGGCGTTCCCCGGTGGTCGGCTCGACCCCGACGAGAGCTTTCGCGATGCGGCGCTCCGCGAGGCCCGGGAAGAGGTCGGACTCGCGACCGAGCGGGTCGAGGTCATCGGGGACCTCGACCAGGCCTGGAGCGGTGCGGGACACCACATCGTGCCGGTGGTCGGCTGGCTCGAGGAGGCACCGACCCTGCGCGCGAACCCGGACGAGGTCAGCGAGATCCTGCTGCCCCGGGTGTCGGAGCTGCTGGCTCCCCACGCCCTGAGCCACCAGGACGTGGTCCACAACGGACGTCCCTACCGCAACCACATCCTCTCCTGGACCGGCGGCAGCGTCTTCGGTCTCTCGACGGACATGCTGCTCGAGGCACTCGCCTGGGGACAGGGCGAGCGTCCCGCGAGGGGCCCGGAGCGCCTCGCCGAGCTGAAGGACTTCCAGGGCCCGCTCTACTCCGGGTAGGCGGTGCCCGACCCGATGGTGTGAAATCCAGGAACGGTGGGGACCGGTGAGGGGTCGTTCCGTGCGGAGGCAGACTTCATGGAGGGCGGGGTCGGTGGCCCGGTGAAGAGGATCGTATCCGGGCTCGCCGCGGCGCTGGCCCTCGCCGCGGGCCCCGCGCCGTCCGCCCTCGCGCGCGTGATTCTCGTCGGACTCGATGGTGCGTCCTGGAACGTCATCGATCCGATGGTGGCGGCCGGCGAGCTTCCGAATCTCGCGGCCATCGCCCGCGAGGGGGTGACTGCCGAGCTCGAGACCGTGGAGCCCGTGACCTCGCCGGTGGTCTGGACGAGCATCGCGACGGGTCGCTCTCCGGAGCACCACGGCGTAACCGACTTCTTCACGACGGCAGCCCGCATCCGAACCCCCACGATCTTCGAGCGCCTGGCCGCCCAGGGGCACCGGGTGGGCCTCTACGACTACCTCATGACCTGGCCACCCATCGCACTTCCGGACGGCTTCGTGATTCCCGGCTGGCTGCGCCGAGACGATTCGTTGCATCCGCCGGACCTGTGGCAACTCATCGGCTTCGACCCCTGGGTGAACGCCTACGGACCCCTCAAGACGAGCGAAGACTATCGCCGCAATGCACTGGAAGAGGCCCGCGTGAAGGCGCCGCGTTGGAACGCCATGGTCGAGCACTTCGACCTCGAGGTCGGGGCCGTGTCCTTCTTCGGTCCCGACGGCATGTCGCATCGCTTCTGGCACGGCGCGTTCCCGTCGGACTTCTCTCCGAAGATCCCGGCCGGCGCGGACCAGCGGACGGCACTCCGGGACGTGATGCGCGGCGTCGACCTCGCCATCGGCGAGATCCGAGCGGCCCTCGACGAGGACGACACCATCCTCGTCGTCTCGGACCACGGCTTCCGTGCCCACGATGCACCGAAGGACGTCTGGGTCAGCCGCTTCGACGCCCTCCTGGCCCGCGAGGGTCTCGACCCGGAGCGCGATGGCTTCACGATCCTGACCGAGTTCGGCCGCCTCGTGGTACAGGTCCACCCCGCTGGGTTCGAGAGCGCAGAGGCAACGACGGCTCGGATCGCGCAGCTGATCGAATCCGCCCGCACCCCCGACGGAGACGACCTCTACTGGGCCGCGGAGGTGCTGGACATCGCCCCGCGTCCTCCCGGACACGAGCGCGCCTGGTGGCAGCGCCTGCGTCAGTGGGCAATCGTGAAGGTCCTGGAGATCGCCTTCGACGTCGAGCTCGATCCCGCATCCCACGCCGTCGTCCTCGCCGTGCCCCGTGCCGGGGTGCTCGAGGAGCAGTGGCCCGATGGCAGGGTCACGGCGGCCGGGCGCGAGACATCCCTCGATGCGGTCTTCAGCCGCCAGGTCTTCACCGGAGACCACGACCCCATCGCGGTCTTCCTGGCCGCCGGCGGAGCGCTCGCCCATCGATCGGAGCGCGATCGCATCTCCGTGCTCGACGTCGGCCCGCTCCTCCTCTACCTGGCGGGCTCCGCGGTTCCCGAGGACCTGGAAGGCAGGGTCCCCGTTCGCTTCCTCGAGCCCGCGGCCCTGGCCACGCGTCCGGTCCAGATCGTGCCCGCCGATGCGCTTCCCGGCATCTCGCGACTCGTCGACGCGAACGACCCGTCCGAAGACCCCGAGCTCATCGAGAGGCTTCGGAGACTGGGGTACATCGAGTAGCCCCCACCCGGTCGCCCCGCCCGGCGGCCCCGTCGAGTAAGCTCCTCGCGTGAGCTCTCCCGACAGGAGCGGAAGGCGATCCGGGCTCTCCAACCGGGAGGCGGGGGTGGCGGTGATCGTGGCACTCGCCGTCGGCGTCCTGGCATCCCTGGCCCTGCGAACGCCCACGCGGATCGCGGAGAGCGGCGCCCGGCCGGGTGCGAGCGCCCAGCACTGGCGCCTGCCCGTCGCTTTCGGCACGAATCTCCCGGGACTGGGCGACAACGCCCTCTACGTCGCAGAGCAGGTCGCGCGGGTCAGCGGCGGAGCCTTCACCCTGGAGGTGTTCGAGCCGGGCGAGCTGGTGCCGGCCTTCGGCATCACCGAGGCGGTACGCGACGGCAAGATCGAGGCGGGATACACCTGGCTGGGGTACGACCAGGGCAAGCTCCCGTGGTCGACCCTGTTCGGCGCCGTCCCCTTCGGAATGGAGCCCTGGGAGTACAGCGCCTGGTGGTTCGACGGCGGCGGCCGCGAGCTCGCCCAGGAGCTCTACGCGGAGTGGGGCGTGCACGTGCTGCTCTGCGGCATGATCGGCCCCGAGACCGCGGGCTGGTTCCGCGAGCCCATCGAGAGTCTGGACGAGCTCGACGGACTCAAGATCCGCTTCGCCGGGCTCGGCGGCATGGTCATCCAACGCGCCGGAGCCAGCGTCACGATGCTCCCCGGTGGCGAGATCTTCCAGGCGCTCGAGAAGGGGGCCATCGATGCCACCGAGTACTCGCTGCCCGCGGTCGACCAGCGCCTGGGCTTC
>JANQSB010000416.1 GCA_028284295.1 Myxococcota bacterium
GCGCGGGCGCGATCGAGTGGCTGCCCGTCGCCCGGGTGCCGAACCTCGTGCGGGCCCTCGAGGGCCTGAAGGAGCGGGGCATCTGGGTGCTCGGGGCCGATCTCCGCGACGCGGAGCCGCTCTGGCAGGTCTCGGACGCGCTGCTCCAGGGGGATCTCTGCCTGGTGATGGGGGCCGAGGGCAGGGGGCTCCGGCCCAGCACGCGGGGGGCGCTCGACGTCGCCGTCGAGATTCCGATGGCCGGCCGGGTGGCCTCGCTGAACGTCGCGACCGCGACCGCGGTCGTGCTCTTCGAGGCCATGAGGCGTTCTCACCCCAGTGGGGACTGAGCCGGCTGGGTGGCCGGCGCCGACCGATCCCGAGCGGGCGGCAAAAAATCTTGCAAGGACGTGCGGATCCGGGCCTTCCCCCGGGTTGCCGGACCGACTTCCTCCGCTATGTTCTGCGCCCTCGATTCCAGGCTGGCGTAGCTCAACTGGTAGAGCACCGGATTTGTAATCCGAAGGTTATGGGTTCGAGTCCCCTCGCCAGCTCCATGCGGTGTGCTTCGGATCCCGGTCCGTGCGCCGCTGGAGCAGCACAGATGGCACGCGCATTGCGTCGCCACTTCGGTGTGTCGGCCGACGGGGGCCAGCGGGATCGAGGCGCGAAGCGACGGCGAGACGGCATCGACGGCAAGGCGACAGGCGTAGGCGTAGGGGCGACGAGGGCGAAGAACGGCGGCGGGTGAAGGCCAGGGCAGGCGACGCGGGCCAGCATCCGCATCATCGGCGACAGCCAAGAAAAAGACAGACCAGGTTCCACGAGGTCGACGGACTCTCCCGCACGTTGGAGTGCCGACCTTCCCGACGACGCATCGAGCAAGGGCCCAGGAGGCGAGGGCCGGCGCGATGAAGAACCAAGCCACGTCGATCGGGTCGGTGCATTCGTGACTGCGGGCTTCGTGCGCTCTAGAGAAAGCGCGCGTCGCTCGGCTCCGAAGCCATCGAGGAACCGGTCGTGGAATGAACGACGACGGATCACCAGGGAGGGTGTCGAAGAGCATCCGCCTGGACCTGGAGAGGTACCGAAGCGGTCAACCGGGGCAGACTGTAAATCTGCTGGCTCATGCCTACGGAGGTTCGAATCCTCCCCTCTCCACCACATATCGACCAGCTGCGACGTGCGGCGCCCAGGCGCGGCGCGTCCATGCATGGGAAGGAAACGAAGCGGACGAACCCGAGCGGGTCGGGGCCCATCCCGACCCGATCGGCATTCGACCGGGGCTCGGCAGGACCAGGGCGGGAATAGCTCAGTTGGCTAGAGCACAAGCCTTCCAAGCTTGGGGTCGCGGGTTCGAGTCCCGTTTCCCGCCCCACTCGGCCGCCGGTCGGTGCGGGCGATGCGACGGGAGGCCGGGTGCCGGGATGCAGCGAGGGCGCGCGGAGACGCGCTCGAGGCTCGGGAGAGGTCGCGACGGAGGTTGAGACGCTCACGTAGCTCAGCTGGTAGAGCACGTCCTTGGTAAGGACGAGGTCAGCGGTTCAAGCCCGCTCGTGAGCTCCAGACAACGCCCGGTCCGGGCGCGCGGTTCGAGAGGGCGGCGGACAGGGCAGGCGAGGCAGAGCAAGGCCGAGAGAGTCGCAAGGACGCAAGACAAGGCAGGTAGGACCAGGCAGGACCACAAAGGGACACGCCACTCAGGCACGCAGCACCTC
>JANQSB010000445.1 GCA_028284295.1 Myxococcota bacterium
CACGCTGGCACGGTCGCTCGAGCTCCTGGCCCAGGAGGCGGCTCTGTCGCGCGGGCCCGCGGGCGGTGGCCGTCGCAGCATCGGCGGTGAGCTGCTGGCAGAGCTGCTCGAGGACAAGCGGGTGCTGGCGGTCCGGCGCTTGTTCATGATGCTCGGGCTGCTGTATCCCGACGAGGACTTCCGGGTGATCCGGGAGGGCCTGGCCAGCCGTGACCCGAGTGTTCGTTCGAGTGCGCAAGAGCTGATCGAGACGCGACTCTCCCGAGACGTCGCGAACGCCATCCTGGCGCTGGAGATGCCGGGTCACCTGGCGGCCCGCCTGGCCGTGGCGGGCCGGGCGACCGGGGTCGAAGACGCGTCCTACGAGAGCGCGCTCCGTCTCCTGCTCGCGGACGGCAGTGAGTCCGTGCGCGCCGTCGCTTTGTACCACGCCGCCGAGCTGGGCATCGACCCGGGCCTCCCGATCGACGAAGGGGCGCCCCCGGCCGAGGTCCGCGGAGTGCAGGATCGGGCTCTGGCCATGCTGCAGGATCTCCTCCAGACCGGCGGACGCGCGAAGTTGCTGGCGGGATGGGCGCGCTGAGATGCGGCGGCTGCCCCTCGTCTCGCCGCTGGACCGCATGATCTTCCTGCGGGCGCAGCCCTACCTCGAGGGCGTGCCGAGCGACGTGGTGTCGGTCCTCGCCTCCTTCACCGAGGAGGAGTTTCATCCTGCGGAGTCGTGGGTGCGCCGTTCCGGAAAGCCGGTAGACCGGATCCTGTTTCTCGCCGAAGGCACCGTCGAGGTCGCGCGCGGTCGTGCCGAGCCCATCGTCGTGGAGGCGCCGGGCGCGGTGGGCCTCGTCCACTACTTCGCGGGCGTGGAGGATGCGCCCGCGGTGCGGGCCACCGAGGACACGCTCGCGCTCTCCATCGATGTGGTGGACCTCGAAGCGATCCTCGAGGACCACTTCCCGCTGCTGCACCGCTTCGCGACGCGCGGCGGTGAGGAGCTGACCGAGCTCCTGCGGGTCCTCGGCCCCGCGCGACCGGACGAGGTGGGCTTCGACACGCGCAGTGAGACGCCACTCGAGCTGGACCTCGTCCATCGGCTCGCTGCCGCGCGTCGGGCCCCCTTCCTGCGTGGAGCGAACCTGACCATGCTGGGCGAGCTCATCCGCTTCGACGACGTCGAGCTCGTCGAGGCGGGCGAGGCTGTGTGGAGCCCGGGCGACCCGGTCGACCGCATGGCGCTCGTGATGGACGGCTGCTTCGTGTCGTCCGATGCCGCGGCGCGCGCACCTGCCGGCGCCGTTCTCGGGAACTGGGATGTGCTCTCGGACGGCCAGCGCGTCGACGGCTGGGTGGCGTCGAATCCATCGCGCGTGTTGTGGATCCGTCGGGAGCTCTTCGCCGATCTGCTGGAGGACCACTACGAGCTGGCCGTCGACTACCTGCAGCAGCAGTCGCAGCGGATCATCGAGGCTTGGGCGTTGGGAGGAGAGCCGGCTTGAGCGACCCCGGCTTCCTACGGAGCGTATTCGACATCCGACCTCACGAGCGCGCCGTTGCGGCGCTGATGAGCACCTACTTCTTCCTGGTGATCACGAGCTTCTGGATCCTGAAGCCCATCAAGAAGACCCTCTTCATCGCCTTCTTCGCCGAGTCGGGAGTCGACCTCGTCGGCGTCCACCTGGACGCGCCGAGTGCGGAGCTGGTCGCGAAGGTGATGAACATGTTCGTGGCGGGCATCGCCGCCACGGTCTTCGCGCTGCTGTCCCGCCGGCTTCGACGTCAGCGCCTCAGCTACCTCTTCACGGCGGTGTTCCTGATCGGCTACGGCAGCTTCGCGCTACTCCTGGCCGAGCCCACCGCGGTCACCGTCTTCGGCTTCTACCTCTTCGGCGACCTCTTCAGCACGCTGATGGTCGCGACCTTCTTCGCGTTTCTCAACGACAGCGTGTCACCGGACGCAGCGAAGCGGCTCTACGGAGTGATCGGTTTCGGCGGCGTCTTCGGTGGGGTATTCGGCTCGACCGCCGTCGCAACCTGGATCGGCGCGCTCCGCCCCCAGGAGTGGCTGGGCATCGCAGCGATCGTCGGCTGCGCGATCGTGGCCGTGGCGGCGGCTGCGGGGAGCCGTCTACGCGCGACGCCGATCGACGTCGTGTCGGAGTCGAAGCCCTCCGAGCCCGTGGCGGGTGGGGTCGGGCTGGTGTTCCGCTCCCGCTACCTGCTGTCGATCGTGGCCATCGTGGGGCTGTACGAACTCACGTCGACGATCCTCGACTACCAGTTCACCAGCACCGTCTTCCAGCTCGTCGACGATTCCGAGGCCAGGGACCGCCACTACGCGACGGTCTTCGCGGCGACGAACTGGCTGTCCATGGCCGTCCAGCTCTTCGGCACGAGCTTCGTCATGCACCGCTTCGGAGTGCGCGTGGCGCTGCTCGTCCTGCCCTGCGCGATCGCGCTCGCCTCCACGGGCTACGTGTTCATGCCCACGCTTCTCTTCGGTACCCTCTTGAGTGTCTCGGACAACGGCTTCAGCTACTCGATCCATCAGTCCGCCAAGGAGGCACTCTATGTTCCCACCTCCGTGGCCGAGAAGTACCAGGCGAAGGCATTCATCGACATGTTCGTCCAGCGCTTCGCCAAGGCGCTGGGGGTGGGGCTGGGACTGCTGATCGCGATCGCGGTGCAGGGTCTCGACGGGCTGCGCCTGCTGTCGCTGATCGGGCTGCCCGCAGTCGTGGCCTGGTACTTCGCCGCGAGCTACGCGGGCCGTCGATTCCACCAGCTCGAGAGTCTTCGCGGGGCGGGAGCCGATGCTGCGGGCTAGGCGGTACCTGAAGCGGGTTGCGATCGTGGCGTCGCTGCTCGGCTTCGTGCCGCTGGCTGCTGCCGGGCAGGAGTCCGAGGCCGGAGAGCCGCTGGTGCGTGTGGCGGCCAGCGAGCGCTACCGGGCCGGGCGCATCCATCGCTTCGCCTTCGGGGGTGGGTACCGCGACTTGTGGAAGGCGCCGGTCGCGCTGCCCCTGCTCGATCTCGGTGCCGAGGGGGGAGGGCTCGCGCCCGTCGGCCGCTTCGGCGGTCTTCAGACCGCGGTGCTGGCCCTCCGCGGTGCCGACGGGCGGAGCTACACCTTTCGCGGCACGGACAAGGACCCGTCGGCCGTGCTCGATCCGCTGCTCTACGACACGGTGGTCCAGGACATCGTCCAGGACCAGATGGCCGCCCAGCATCCCGGCGGGCCGCTCGCGGCGGGCGTTCTCACCGAGGCGGCCGGGGTTCTGACCGTGCGGGAGAGAATGGTCGTCATGCCGGACGACCCGCGTCTCGGCGAGTACCGCGAGGAGTTCGCGGGCATGGTTGGGACCTTCTTCGAGTATCCGCAGCCGGCAGCCGAGGGCCGGGAAGGCTTCGCCGGGGCCACGCGCATCCTCGACCACCGGGAGCTCTACGCGGCGCTGGCCGCCGGGGACGGCACGGCCGCGGACGTGGAGGCCTTCCTACGCGCCCGCCTGCTCGATCTGCTCCTGGGCGACTTCGACCGGCACCGCAAGCAGTGGCGCTGGGCGGAGATCCCGGGTCGGCCGCGGCTGCAGCCGATTCCCGAAGACCGGGACATGGCCTTCGTGCGCTTCGACGGCGCGGGGCAGCGCATCGCGAAGGTGTACATCCCCATCCTGCAGAACTACGGACCGCGCTACCCGTGGTCGCTCGAGGGGCTGACGCTCCACGGCTGGGAGCAGGACCGGTGGCTGCTCCCGCAGCTCGACTGGGCGGTGTGGGAGCGCGTGGCGAAGGACGTGCAGCTTCGCGTGACCGACGAGGTGATCGACGCGGCGATCGACGCGTTGCCGCCGGAGTACGCCGAGCTCGACGGCGAGCGCATGCGCCACGACGTCCGCGGTCGCCGGGACCGCCTGCCCGAGGCGGCCCGTGCCTTCTACGAGCACCTCGCGCGGGAGGTCGACGTCCAGGGCTCCGACGCTGCCCAACGCATCGAGGTCGTGCGCGACGACGAGGGCCGCACGCTCGTCGAGGTCCGCGATGCGGCGGCGGGCGAAGCGGCCGGCCCGGTCGTCTTTCGGCGCGAGTTCCGCCCCGGTGAGACCCGGGAGCTGCGCCTCTACCTGCGCGACGGCGACGACGAGGTCGTGGTGCGCGGGCGAGCCTGCCGCACGCGCTTGCGCGTGATCGCCGGAGGCGGGCGCAAGCGGGTGGACGACAGCCAAGGCGGCGGCACCATCGTCTACGACGAGGCGGGCAGCGTCGAGGTCCTGCGCGGGCCGGGGACCCGCGTCGATCCGAGACCCTATGCGCCGCCCGCGCCCGAGTCCGGCTTCGTCGACGTCGAGGACGTGCCACCCCGGGACTGGGGGAGTCGCACGATTCCGCTGCCCGACCTCGGCTATCAGGCCGACGTCGGGGCCTTCGTCGGCGCCGCGGTGGTCCACACCCGCTACGGCTTCCGCAAGCACCCCTGGAGCAGCAAGCACAGCCTCGCCTTCGGCTGGGCGACGAAGGCGTCCGAGCCGCGAACGCGCTACCAGGGTCTCTTCCGCCGCGAGAACTCGAAGCTCGTCGGCGAGATCGATGTCGGCTATTCGGGAATCGAGGTGCTGAACTTCTACGGCATCGGCAACGACACCGACGACGATGGAAGCGACAGCTTCTTCCGCGCTCGCAACGAGCAGATCGTCGGACGTACCCGCCTACGCTACCCGGTGCCGGTCCTGGGGCAGGAGATTCTGGTGGCGGGTGGGCCCGTGGTTCAGTGGTCCCGCACGCGCAATGGAAGCCGGAGGATCGACCAGGACGATCCGTTCGGGACCGGGAAGTTCGGCCTCGTGGGCGCCGAGCTGAGCCTGCGACTGGACACACGTACCTCCCTCGTGCCCCCGTCCGAGGGGCTGGAGCTTCCCTTCTTCGACAATCCGGCCGCCGGCTACCCGACGGCCGGCTTCCTCTTCGAGACGACGGCGCGCCTGGTTCCCCCGGTCTGGGACGCGGACGACACCTACGGTTGGGTCGACGGGTCCATCTCGGGCTACGTGTCCGTGGGAGAGAGTGCCCGCGCGACCCTGGCGCTGCGGGTCGGTGGACGCAAGACCTCCGGAGACGTTCCCTGGTTCGACCTGGCGACGGTGGGCGGCGGTCGCTTCTTCAGCGGCTCGGCG
>JANQSB010000449.1 GCA_028284295.1 Myxococcota bacterium
CGTGATCGATCCGGCGACCCGGGCGGTGGTGCAGGTCGCCGCCCTGGCGGCGGGAGCCGAGGGGCTCTCTCCGCACGGGCTGGTGTTCTCGCCCTCCGGCGGCGTCGCCTGGGTCGCGCTCGAGGATGCGGGCGAGGTGCTCGAGGTGGACGCCTCCTCGCTCCAGGTGCTGCGCGGCGTTGCCGTCGGCGAGCACCCGCGCCATCTCTCCGTCTCGCGGGACGGCACCACCCTCTACGTCTCGCGCTTCGTCACCCCGCCGGTGCCGGGCGAAGAGACCCTGCTGCCGGAACCGACGCTGGGCGGTGGCGAGATCCTCCCGATCGACACGGCGAGTCTGGTGTTGCAGGGGACGATCGTCGTCGGCTACAGCGACGACCTCGAGACGGAGAACACCGGGCCGGGGCTTCCCAACTATCTGGGCCCGCTCGCGCAGTCTCCCGACGCCGGGATCGCGTACCTGCCGTCCAAGCAGGACAACATCCTCGGTGGCCTGGACCGGCCGGGGCAGGAGCTCGACTTCGACCACACGGTGCGCGCCATCAGCTCGCGGATCGACCTCGTGTCGGGAACCGAGTCGACGCCCGAGCGCATCGACCACGACAACGCGTCGGTGGCCTCCCACGCGGTGTTCGGCCCCCATGGCGTGCATCTCTTCACCGCGCTGGAAGGCAACCGCCAGGTGGCCATCAGCGACGTCCTCGTCGACAGCGAGATCGCTCGCTTCGACGTCGGGCGCGCACCTCAGGGGCTGGCCCTGTCGGCGGACGGTCGCCGGCTGGCCGTCCACAACTTCATGGATCGCAGCGTCCAGGTGATCGACGTGAGCGACGTCGTCGACTACGGCTCGTTCACCGTCACCTCGCTCGGCACCGTCTCGACGGTGGCCACCGAGCTTCTCGCGCCCGACGTGCTGCTCGGCAAGCAGCACTTCTACGACGCGCGCGACGACCGGCTGGCGGGCCTCGACTACATGGCCTGCGCCTCCTGCCACAACGCGGCCGGCGGGGACGGGCGCGTCTGGGACTTCTCCCAGTTCGGGGAAGGGCTGCGGACCACCATCGCGCTCGAGGGCCACGGCGACCACGGCCCCCTGCACTGGACGGCCAACTTCGACGAGGTCCAGGACTTCGAGGGGCAGATCCGCTTCTTCGCCCTCGGCCTCGGCCTGATGGACGACGCGGACTTCTTCGCGGGCAGTCGGAGCGACCCGCTGGGAGACCCCAAGGCCGGCCTGAGCCCCGACCTCGACGCGCTCGCGGCCTACGTGCAGTCGCTCTCGACCGTCGGCGTCAGTCCCTATCGCGACCCGAGCGGCGACCTCTCGCCCGAGGGCGAGGCGGGCAAGACCCTCTTCGGCGACTTCGGCTGCGACGCCTGCCACAGTGGTGCGAGCTTCACGGACAGCGCGGACGGGCTCCTGCACGACGTGGGCACCCTCGGCGCGGCCAGCGGGCCGCAGACCGCGCTCGACACACCGACCCTGTTGGGGACCTGGTCCACCGGACCCTATCTGCACGACGGCTCCGCGCCGACCCTGCAGGACGCGATCGACGCCCACACCTCGCTCGGTCTCTCGATGACCGAGCCGGAGCTCGACCTGGTTGCCGCCTACGTCTCGGAGATCGACGACATCGAGTCGAACGGCTTCCAGCCGCCGCTGCCCGATCGCGACGGCGACGGCTTCCACGACGGAATCGACGCCTTCCCGGACGATCCCACGGAGTGGGCGGACAGCGATGGCGACGGCGTCGGGGACAACGGAGACGCATTCCCGAACGATCCGACGGAGCAGGTCGACAGCGACGGCGACGGCGTGGGCGACAATGCGGACGCCTTCCCCTTCGACCCCGCCGAGTCTGCAGACAGTGACGGCGACGGGGTGGGCGACAATGCAGACGCCTTCCCGTCCGATCCCACCGAGACCCAGGACAGCGACGGGGACGGGGTCGGCGACAACGCCGACGTCTTCCCGAGCGATCCCACGGAGTGGGCCGACCGGGACGGGGATGGCATCGGTGACAACGCCGATCCGTATCCGGACGATCCGACCAACACGCCGCCCGAGGGGCTGACCCTCCATCACGGGGTGCTGAACGACGTCGGCTCGAGCTGGGTCCCGGTGACCTTGCCGACGACCTACACCGAGATGGTGGTCGTGGCGAGCGCCGCCTACGAGGGAAGCGACCTGCCCGCGGTGGTGCGCGTGCGCAACGCCTCCGGCAACGGTTTCGAGGTCCGGGTGCAGAACCCGAGCGATGCCGTGCTCGCCGGATACACGGTCAGCTACATCGTCGCCGAAGCCGGTGTGTACACCGAGGCCGGAGACGGCATCCGCTTCGAGGCCGCGACCATGCTGTCGACGATCACCGACGACAACGGCAGCTGGGTGGGCCAGCCGGTCGCCTACGCGAACACCTACACGAACCCGGTGGTCATCGGCCAGGTGATGACCGAGAACGACCCGCGCTGGAGCGTGTTCTGGGCTTCGAACGGCAACACCGCCGATCCGCCCGACGCCAGCTCCCTGCATGTCGGCAAGCACGTCGCGGAGGACCCCGACGTTACGCGGGCCGACGAGACCATCGGCTACCTGGTCTTCGAGTCGGGGCAGGTGGCAGTCGGCGACCTCGCGATCGAGGCCTTCGTGGGCCCGGACGTCGTGGAGGGAATCCAGGAGGCGGCGGCTCCCTGGAGCTACGACGTGGTCCAGGACGACGGGACGGCCGTGGTGTCGTCGGCGGCGATGGACGGTGTCAACGGGGGCTGGCCGGTGCTGTACGGCTCGAACGCCCTCGGTGGCGGGTCCCTCCAGGTCGCCGTCGACGAGGACCAGGTCGCCGACAGCGAGCGCAACCGCACGGACGACCAGGTCGCCTGCGTGATCGTGGGCACGGCGGAGGAGCCCCCCCCGCCGCCGCCGCCGACCGACCCGAAGCTCCGGCACGGAACCGAGGCTGCGGTCACGGATTCCTGGCAGGAGGTCGTGCTTCCGGAGTCGTATGACGACATGGTGGTCGTGGCGACGCCCATCTACGGGGCGAGCGGCGTCCCGCTCGTCGCACGCGTGCGAAACGCGGCGGGAGATCGCTTCGAGCTGCGAGTGCAGAACCCGAGCGGTCTCGTCGCGGCGCCGACCGCGGTGAGCTGGGTGGTCGTGGAGGTCGGCGTGTACCAGGAGTCCGTCGACGGCATCCGCATGGAGGCGGCGAAGTTCGTGTCGACGCAGACGGACCACGACGGAAGCTGGGCAGCCAGCGCACGCGCCTACGCGCAGAGCTACGCGAGCCCCGCCGTGCTCGGTCAGGTCATGAGCGCCAACGACCCGGCCTGGAGTGTCTTCTGGGCTTCGAACGGCAGCCGGACGGCGCCGCCGGACCCGGGTGCGCTGCACGTCGGGAAGCACGTCGGCGAGGACCCCAGCACGACCCGAGCGGACGAGACCATCGGCTACATCGTGGTCGAGTCGGGAACGGCGACGGTGGGAGCCGCGACGGTCGAGGCGGGGCTCTCCGCGGACACCCTCCAGGGTGCGACGAACTCGCCCCCCTACGCGATCCCGACCGCGCTGCTCGATGGAAGCGCCGTGCTGTCGGCGGCTGCGATGGACGGGGTCAACGGAGGCTGGCCGGTGCATTCCGAGGCGCCGGCGGGTAGCTCGCTCCAGGTCTTCATCGAGGAAGACCAGGTGCTGGACGCGGAGCGTTCCCACACCACGGAGCAGGCCGCCTACCTGATGATCCGGGACTAGGTCTCGCGATCGGAGGGTCGACGCGTGCGTCGGCCCTCCGATCGCCGCCTCGGTCGGGGGCCCTTCAGTCGATGACGGGGGCCTGTCAGTCGATATAGCCGAGCGCGCGCAGCTGCTCGCGCGTCTCGGCGTCGAGCTCGCTGGGGCGCCGCCGGGCCCCTTCCGCGCGCTCGGTGTAGGGCTCGAGCAGCAGCGCGAGCTCCCGCTCGAGCTCCGGGCGTTCGCCGCCGGCCAGGTTCTGCCGCTCTCCGGGGTCGGCCTCGAGGTCGTAGAGCTCCCGGGTTCCCCGGTTGGCGTCGAGCACGAGCTTGTGGCCCCGGGCGACCACCGAGTAGCGCGCCAGCTGCTCGCCGTCGTAGTGGAATCGCGCCTCGCTGTAGACGGCTTCGGGCGGGGGTCCGAAGAGATCCCGTCCGTCGAAGCGCAGCTCGGGGCGGGGGACGCCGAGCATCCGCAGCAGGGTGGGCAGGAGGTCGATCGAGGCGCTGACCGGGTGGGAGACGACCGCGGGCTCGCTGCCGGGCCAGCGGATCCACAGGGGAACGCGGAGCAGCTCGTGGTAGACGGTCTTCACGTGCTCGCAGCTGCCGTGCTCCCAGAATTCCTCGCCGTGGTCGGAGGTGACGACCACGACGCTGCGCTCGAGCAGGCCCCGGCGCTCGCGCTCGCGCAGGAAGCTCCCGAGCGCGGCGTCGACCTCGCGGATCTCGCCGTCGTAGAGCGACACGACGGTCTCGCGGGAGTCGCGCTTCTCGGGGACCGATGCGGCCACCAGGCGACGCGAGCCGTCCGGGAGTCCCACGTAGCGACAGATGTCGTTGTCCCGTGCGCGCCGGACCACCCGTGCGTCCGAGGTCGGGAAGGGGGTCCCTTCCGGCGCATAGGGCGTGTGCAGGTCGAAGCCGTGCACGAAGAGGAAGAAGGGACGACCCTCGGCGGCCCCGGCGAGGGCGGGCTCGATCCAGTCCTCGAGCCGACGCCGCTCCTCGCCGTCTGGCCGGGGCCGGAGCTTCACCCGCGCCCGGAAGTCCGGCTCGAGCGGCGCGACCACGGGGTTGATGTAGCCGCCTCCGTCGAGAGACGCGGTGTGGTAGCCCTCCTCCTGCAGGATGCCGAACAGGTTCGACGCATCGCGCAGCTTCGGGATCAGCGGTCCGGAGAAGACACCGTGCCGGCTCGGGTACACGCCCGTGAGCATCGAGGCGTGTGCGGGCGCGGTCCAGCTCGACTGGCTGAGGGCCTGGTCGAAGCGAACGCCCCGCTCGAAGAAGCGGCACAGCTCGGGGCTCGTGTCGCGCTCGTATCCGTAGCAAGCCAGGTGGTCGGCCCGCAGCGTGTCGATCGAGATCAGGACGAGGTTGCAGCCCCGGCAGACGGGTTGGGGCTCCGACCGGGTGCAGGCCGCACCCAGCAGCCCGACGAGCCCTGCGAGAACGGTGCACAGGCCTGTGGTCGCGTGGCGCATCGCTGGACCTCAGGGCAGGTCGGCCTCGCTCGCGTCCCGGCCGAAGTTGTCGGCCCAGAGCGTGTAGTCGGCGCCGTCGACCGAGTCGTCGCAGTTCTGGTCGCCCTGGGAGGGCGTCACCCCGGTGTCGCCGAAGTTGAACTCCAGGATGAAGAGGTCGCTCTGATCGTCGACGACGCCGTTGCCATCGACGTCGCCCGGCCACAGGTCGGGGCCGGTGCACTCGCAGGCGTCGCCGAGGCCGTCCATGTCCGTGTCGGTCTGGTCCGGGTCCTCCACGAAGACGCACACGTCGCAGCGGTCCCCGATGCCGTCGCCGGCGATCGCCTCGACGTCTCCCTGCAAGGCGTTCGCGACGGTCGGACAGTTGTCCCCGTCGTCCACCGTGATGCCATCGAAGTCGGAGTCGTCATCGCCTGGCCCGAGGCCCAGGGCATCCGCGCAGTCGAGACGCGGGAAGCTGAACCCGGTGCCCGGGTCCGTGATCGTGGTGGGAGAGGCGAGCATCAGGCTCGTGAGGTCGGCAGGTGTCCGCAGGTCGTCCTGCTCGAGAAGCAGCGCCCCGCAGCCCGCGACCGCCGGGGAGGCGAAGGAGGTTCCCTCGGACACGCCGAGAACGCCCTCGAGGTTGGGGCCGGTGATGCGCGCGCCGGGCGCGAAGATGTTCGTGTGGGCGGGTGCATTGGTGAAGCAGGTGACCTGGTCGGGTGCGGTCGTGGTCTCGACGCAGCCGAACTCGCTGGTCACACCCCCGAGGTCCGCGTCCCAGGTGGCCCCCACCGAGATCACGTTGGTCAGGCAGGCCGGGGCGGGGAGCTGCACGTCGTCCGAGATGTTTCCGGCGGCGGCCACCACCAGCACGCCGCGTGACTCGAGCTCGTCGACCACGTCGCCGAACATCCCGACGGTCCCGCCCAGGTCGCCGCAGGGCGGATTCGGTCGGAACCGGGCGCCCGTCGCCAGGCTGAGGTTGACGACTCGCACGGTCGAGACGGCAGGCGGCTCGGCGGTGTAGTTGTCGATGACCCACTGCAGGGCATCGATCACGTCCGAGGTGTTGGCGAAGATGAGATCCTCGTCGAGCACCTTGACGGCGACCAGCTGTGCCGCCGGGGCCATGCCGATGGAGGCCACGTTGCCCCGGGAGAGGAGCACGCCCGCCACCAGCGAGCCGTGGCCGTTGTCGTCCTCGGCCGAGCCGACTCCGGTCTGGGTCGACTGGCCGTTCGGGCAGCAGTTCGTGTTTCCGCCCCCCCGACAGATGCAGTGCTCGTCGATGAGCGCCGCGGCCAGGTCCGGGTGGTCGGTGTCGATCCCCGAGTCGAGCACCGCCACGGTCACGCCGGATCCCGTGAAGCCGGCGGTGCTCGCCGTGTAGCCGCCCACGATGGGCATGCTCTGGCTCAGCATGCCGCGTCCGCCACCGTCCAGGTCGAGCTCGCGTACGGCGGGGTTCGCGAGCAGGCGCCGGGCGGCACGCAGGTGGAGCTCCCCCGCCATCCCCGCAGCGTGTCGGAAGCGGTGGCGCAACCGGAAGTCGTGCGCCGGGGCGTCGGCGAGGGCCTGGTCGGCGCGCTCGCGGATGCGTTCGCGTCGCGCCCGGCGCGCCATGCGACTCCGTCTGGGAACCTCGAGGGTGATCATCACCGGGGCCCGGTCCTCGGTCTCCCAGACCGCGAGCAGCGCCTCGCTGACCCGGCCCGTGTCGCGCAGCGCCTGCAGGTAGCGTGCACGTGCGGGCGACATCGTCGCATCGTCGGCATCGGTGGTGCCCGGCAGGCCCGGGACCCCGGCCAGGAGTGCGACGAGCAGGAAGGCGACCGGGCCGCCGGGTCGGCGGCCTCGACGCGGAAGCTCGGACGATGCCGCACGCGCGTTCAGCACTCTCTGGGAGACCTCGGAGTGGTGGCGGGGGAGGCGCGCAGGGTAACACGCGCCCGGCCCGGTTCGGGGACGAAGGGTCTCCCGTTCGTGCGGTGGCCGCGCCCGATTCCGGGCCATTCCCGATCAGCCGAGCAACCGCTCGAGCGGCGGTAGGGGCTGCGCCTCGCCGCGGATGCGTTCTCCGAGCTCGCGTGCCCGCATCGCCAGGGCCTCGTTGTCGAGCACGGCACGCAGGGAGCCGGCAAGTCGCTCGCAGCTGAGCCGGTGGCGGGGCAGGGCGGGCGGCGCGCACCCGAGCGCCTGCATGCGTGCCGCCCAGTAGTACTGATCGACTCCGTGGGGAATCACGATCTGCGGTGCTCCGGCGCGCGCGGCCGTCGTCGTCGTGCCCGCACCGCCGTGATGGACCACCGCCGCGACGCGTGGAAAGAGCCGGGCATGGTCGACGGGCCCGATGCGATGGACGCTCTCGGGCAGCGGGCCCTCGCCGAGCCCGGCCCAGCCGGCGGACACGATCGCTCGACATCCGGCCTGCAGGGCGGCGTCGAGGATCAGCCGGGTCGTCGCGTCGGGGTCCGGGTCGGTCATGCTGCCGAAGCCCAGGTAGACGGGCTCCGGTCCCGCGGCGAGGAAGCCCTCGAGCTTGTCGGGCAGCGGCTCGCCTGCGGGTGCGTGGGGATAGCAGGCCTGGGTGACGGGCAGCTCGCAGTCGCCGGGGACCGGGGCCAGGATCGGATTCGTGGCCAGGACCGGTCGTTCGGAGAGCAGGGTCCGGAAGAAGTCGCCCCGCGGCCCGAGCCCGAGTCGGCGGCGTTGGCGATTGATGTGGAGCCCGATCAGCCGGGAGAAGGCCGGAACCACCGTGCGCCACAGCAGCTTGTTGAGCCAGCGCGGCGTGCTCGCACTGGGAACGATGAACGGCGCATGCTCGGCCGACGGGAGCAGGACCGGGCAGTAGGTGATCAGGCGGTAGGGAATGTCGTGCAGCTCCGCCGTGGCGCCCCCTGCGAAGCAGAGGCCTGCCCCGAAGATCGCGTCGACGTCCTCCGTTGCCGCGGGAAGGCGCTCGAACTGGCGCGCGATCGTCTCGTCCATGTAGCGGAGGCCGGCCCGCGCGAAGGCGAGCCGCCCGCGTGCGATGCCCTGGGCCTCCCGGTCGAGGAAGGCGCGAACCGCCACTCCCATCGGTCGCAGCTCGAAGCCGCGAGAGTGGCACTCCTCGTCGGCGTCCGGGGGGCCGCAGACCACCACGCCGTGACCGGCCGCGCGCAGGTGCTCGCCCAGGGCGAGCATCGGGTGCACGTCGCCCCGGGTCCCGTCCACCGCCAGTGCGATCCGCATAGGGGACCCATCGAGTCCGCCGAAGGCGGCCTTGAGGCTGGCGTTCGCTTCCTGCGCGCGACTTGCGGATCGCCTGCCGGGTCGCTGCGATCGCGAGCGGCCCGGGGACCGCCGCGGGCCAGGGCTGGCCTAGGGCGCGGGGAACTCGAAGGGCCAGTTGGTCGCCTCGGTACCGCCGTCCACCTCCATGATCTTGCCCGTCACCCAGGAAGACGCGGGCGATGCGAGGTAGAGGGCCATCAGCGCGATGTCCTCGACCTCGCCCAGGCGACGCATCGGCGTCAGGGCCTCCATCTGCGACTTCGTGTCGTCGTCGAGGAAGGGCGCGAGCGCGGAGGTGAGGACCGATCCGACGGCGATGGCGTTCACGCGCACGCGCGGAGCGAACTCGCTGGCGAGCAACCGCGTCAGGGCCGAGAGGGCGGCCTTGGCGGTGCCGTAGGCGGCGAAGCCGGGCTGCGCCAGACGCCCCGCGGCCGACGAGATGTTGACCACGGACCCGCCGTCGCCGGCCAGCATGTGCGGCACGGCGAAGCGAGACATCAGGAAGGCGGTGGTCACGTTGAACTGGAAGGCCTGGTTGAACATGGCCTCGCTGGTCCGGAGCGCCTCCCGGGGCGGCGATCCGCCGGCGTTGTTGACCAGCACGTCGATGCGCCCGAACTCCTTGGCGGCGGTCTCGACCACGGCCTCCATCTGCCCGCGTTCGCCCACGTCGCAGGGCACCGCCAGGGCCCGCGCCCCGAAGGCGCTCGCCTTGTCGGCCGTCTCCTCGATCTGCTCCTTCGTTCGCGCCGCGCACACGACGTGTGCCCCCATCTCGGCCATGGCCAGCGCGCAACCCGCGCCGATCCCGCGCCCGGCCCCGGTGACGATGGCCACCCTGCCTTCGAGCTGGAACCTGTCGAGGATCATTCCTGCACTCCTTCCGGTCGCTGCGTGTTTCGGGAGAGCCGGAGAGAATAGGGCTTCGGCCTCGCCGGATCCGCGAGCTCCGAGCCGCGGGCCGGGCGAGCCGGTAATGTCGGGCGATGGATGCCGCGGCGCTCTCCATGGTGCTGGCGTCCGCGGCGCTGCACGCGCTGTGGTCCGTCTCGATCAAGGGCAGTCGCGATCCGCTCGTCTTCAACCTGATCCAGACGATCGCGATCAGTGGGATCGCGCTGGCTTGGATCCCCGCGGTCCGGCTCGACGAGGTGCCCGCCGCCGCCTGGGCGGTGGTCGCGGTCACCGGTGTGGCGCATGCCTGCTACGTCTATTGCCTGAGCCGGGCCCTGGCGGTCGCGGACCTCTCCCTCGTGTATCCGATCGCGCGCTCGACGCCGGCCTTCCTGCCCTTCTTCGCGGTGCCGTTGCTGGGAGAGCAGCTCTCCGCAGTCGGCGCGCTGGGCATCGCCGTCGTCGTGGGTGGGATGTGGCTCGTCAACTACGCGCCCGACCTCTCCTGGCGGGCGCTGCTGGGCCCGCGGACCCGCTTCGCCTACCTGACCCTCGGGACCACCATCGCCTACGGCCTGCTCGACAAGCTGGGCATGGAGCTGCTGGACGAGGCGGCCTGGTCGGGGCCCCTGCCGCGCGCGGGCTTCTATCTCCTCGCGACCTCCGTGAGCTGCCTGGTCTTCCTGGTCCCGCTGTCCTGGACGCGCGTCTCGCTCGGCGAGCTGCGCTCGGTCGCCCGGGAAGAGGGCATGCGCGCGTTTGCGGCGGCGCTGGTCAGTCTCGGGAGCTACGGCCTCATCCTCGAGGCCCTGCGCAGCGCGCCTGCGAGCTACGTGGTCGCGGCCAGGCAGTCGAGCGTCCTCTTCGCCGTCGCGCTCAGCGTCGTGTGGCTCCGCGAGCAGCCGGGCCGGGTGCGCGTGGTGGGCGCCTTCGTCACCGTGGTCGGGGTGGCCCTGATCGGCCTGTCGAGGTAGCCATCAGAGCTCGTGCGCGCTGCGGATGTGCTCGAGCAGGCCGCGGCAGGCGCGCTCGCAGATGTCGAACACCTCGTCGAAGCCGCCGGGCCCGCCGTAGTAGGGGTCCGGGACCGCGCGGTCGGGCTCGCCGCCGAAGGCGCGCAGCAGCGCGACGCGCTCGGCGGCCTCGGGGTCGGGCGCCAGGGTCTTCAGCGCGTGCAGGTTCTCGTGGTCCATGGCGAGCACGTAGTCGAAGCGCTGGAAGTCGCCCGCCTGGAACTGCCGGGCCACGCTGGTGAGCGCGACGCCCCGCCGTCGGGCCGTGGCCGTGCTGCGTTCG
>JANQSB010000551.1 GCA_028284295.1 Myxococcota bacterium
ACCAGGGGGATGCGCATGGTCGTGTCGTGGAGGTTCAGCAGGTGGTCGATGCGGTCGTGCTCGCCGAGGCTCTCCCCGTGGTCCGAGGTGAAGACGACGACCGTCTCGTCGAGGCGGTCGACGGCTTCGAGGGCCTGGGTCAGCTGGCGGAGGTGGTCGTCCATCATCCGCAGCTCGCCCTCGTAGAGGAGCCGCAGCCCCGCGTAGTCGTCGGGCCCGTAGTCCTCGATTCCGGCGAGCTGGGATCCGCCTCCCTCGACCTTGCGCAGGCGCGCGAGCCGGGCCTGCCCGGCGGCTCCGGGGCTCAGCTCGGCCACGACCCCGGGAGCCGGGTCGTAGGGGAAGTGGACCATGTTGAGGTTCAGGAACACGAAGAAGGGCTCGTCGTAGCGGACCCGCTCGGTCATCCAGTCCACGGCCTGGCCGACGATCCAGGCGTCCGGGTTGCCCTCTGCCCAGGGGTCGGCCCAGCTCTCGACGAACATCTCGAAGCCCTGATCGAAGCCCCGTTCCCGACTGATCCACGCGTTCGAGACGAAGCCCGCGGTGCGGTAGCCCGCCTCCCGCAGGCGCTCGGCCAGGGTCGAGGCCCGATCCGGCAGGTGCAGGGTCTCGGCCGTGGCCTGGTGATCGCTCGGGTAGAGACCCGTGAACAGGGAGGCGTGCGAGGGAAGGGTCCAGAAGACCGTCGTGAAGGCGTTGTCGAAGCGCGTGCCCTCGCCCACCAGGCGTTCGATGTGGGGTGTGGTCCGCTTGGGGTAGCCGTAGGCCGAGAGCTCCGCGGCCCGCGTGGTGTCCGAGACGACGAGCAGGATGTTCGGGTGCGCGGGCTCCGTTCCGCCGCCGCAGGAGACCGCAAAGGCGACGACCCACGCCGCGCAAGCCGCTGTCAGCGGCCCCCGGCGCGGGGACGCTGTCCCGTCGATGCGAGGCGACCCGGGGCGCGGCATTCGAGAAGGATAGTCGAGGCCGCGTTGCCGGTTCCGCGTTGCCGGGGGCGGGGCGCGGTCAGTCGATCCGGAAGCGGCTGCGAAGCGAGTCCACCTCGATGGTCCGCTCGACGACGCGTCCGTCCGGGAAGGTGGCGACCACGCGGTGCTCGCCCTCGCGAAGGCGCAGGGTCGCGATGGGTGTGGCGCCCACGGGCCGCCCATCGATCTCGAGATCTGCCCAGGGCTGGGCGTTCAGGCTGACCGTGATGCGACGAGGCTCGGGCTTCGCCGTGGGTGCGGGGGCTGTCGGTGTTCCGGTCGCCACGGGCTCGGTACGGACCGGGCGCGCGCGGGGGGCCGCCGGGAGTGCGCCCGGGTGCGGAAGCCCGACCGGCGGCAGGTCGGCCTCGTCGACGGGTCCCACGAGGGGGCCCCGGGTTCGAAGGACCAGCGGGGCGGAGCCGGCCCCCGGTCGCATCGGTCGCAGCAACGGCGGGACGCGGCCGGCGTGCGGGGGCTGCCCGCTGCGCGTGGGATGGTTCCATGTGCGGAATCCGGCCGACCCGGAGCCGACGCCGTCCGCGTCCGCCGGGCGGAGGAAGCCCTGGGGCAGGACATCGGGCACCAGGAGTGCGCAACCGGCGAGCAGGGCAGCGCCCGTGAGCCACGCGATCCCCGCGCGGCTTCGACCGCGGCGACTCCCGCGGCGGACCGCGATCGGTCGGCTGCGCCGCCTCGGCTTCGCGAGTCGGGGAGGCTGGGGGCTCGGGGCCGGGAGCTCGACGGCTTCGTCGACCGGGTCCTCTGACCGTTCGGAAGGGCGGGGCGGACGAGCTCCTTCGGGGTCGATCTTCGAGACGCCCTCTCCGAGGCGGGATGCCAGCTCCCGGGCCGGGTCGTCGGAGCCCTCGGCAGCGTCCGCCAACAGGATCAGGCGCTGTCGCATGCCGGTTCCTTCGGCGATGCGATGCAGCGTGCGCAGGGCCTCGGGGTCGATCGCCAGTGCATCCGGCACCACCAGTGCGACCCGTGTGCGGTGGGGCGCGCCCGCGAGGGTGTCGCCCGGGAAGGTCGGCTCGGCGGTGCCGATGGCGGCGGCAACGCGCTCCGGCAGCTCGGCCACGGCGTCTTCTCCGATGTCGTGCAGCGGGAAGGGCACGATCACGATCTCGTCGCGGACGCCGTCGGCGAGCCAGCGCGGCAGGGCGGCCAGGGTCTCGGCGTCGGCCACGACCACGACGTGGGCGCGGTCGAACTCGAGGGCGCGTCGGATCTCGGAGAGCAGGCTGTCGCGCATCAGCGGGACCCTCCGGCGGCGTGCTGATCGCTGCGGACCGCGCGCCACAGGGCCACGACCCGGGGCGAGCTGGAGTCGGTGTCGAGCTCGAGCAGGGGCCACACCGCGACGGCCCGGCGCATGGCCCGACGTGCGTCGTCGTCCTGCCCGAGTGCGATCCACGCGGTGGCGAGCAGGACCTGGAGCCGGCTCCGCAGCTCGCGGACCTCCGGACGCGATGGGATGCGGTCGGCCCACTCGCGGGTCGATTCGGCGACCCCGACGGCCGTGCGGAAGTGCGCGTCCCGGATCAGCGACTCGACCTCCGAGACCGAGCGGACCAGGGACGCGTACTCGGGGGCCTCGTCCGTCGCCGCCCGGGCCGCGGCGGGCGCACCGACGAGTCCCAGCAGACAGGCGCCGATCGCGAGGGCGCGTCGGCCGCCTCGCAGGGCCGTCGCGCGGGTCCTCGGGGTTCGACGCTGCGGCACGGTGGAACGACTCCGATCGGTTGGTCGTCCGATGGATCGTCGATTTCCGGCGACGGCTTGGCGACCTGGCTCACACTTTCGCGTGCGGGGTGCGGGCCGGGGGGCCTGACTAGGCCTCATGGCGAGCGCTATTCGAGATAGCCCAGCGCCCGGAGCCGCTCGTCGAGGTCCGCGCCGGGAATCGTCTCGCCGGCCCGGTCGCCGGCGCGAGTCCGCCAGTCTTCGAGTGCCGCCCGCAGCCGGTCGCGTTCGGCGGGGTGGCTGGAGGCCAGGTCCCGGGTCTCGCCCGGGTCCGCGCTCAGATCGAACAGCTGCTGCTCGCCGGTCGCGAGGTCCAGGATGAGCTTGAAGCGCGGTCCGCGAATGCTGCGACGCGTGCCCTGGAAGCTGAACGCATGGTCCCGCACCGCCACGTCGTCTTCGATCATGGGGCGCAGGCTCCGGCCCGCCAGGTCGTGGCGACCGGGGTCGATTCCCGCGAAGTCCAGCAGGGTCGGCACCAGGTCGAGGTTCTGCACCAGCTGATCGCGGCGACCGCTGGGCGTGCCGCCGGGGAGACGCAGGATCAGGGGAACGTGGACGAGCGGGGCGTAGAGCGAGCGGCAGTGCTTGACGGTGTCGTGCTCGAGGAATTCCTCGCCGTGGTCCGACGCCAGCACGATCAGGGTGTCGTCCCAGTGGCCGGTCTGCCGCAGCATCGCGAGAAGCTGTGCGAACACGTGATCGAACCAGGCGACCTCGTCGCTGTAGAGCTGCCGCAGATGCTCGATGTCCTCGGCGGGGATCTCCTCCGGCGGCGTGCCTTCGAGCAAGAGCTCGGCGATGGGGGACGGATTGCCCTTCGCCACGTAGTCGTTCTCGCCCGTGTAGGGGCGGGTGAAGCGGCGCTCGAACTGTTGGGGGGGCGCGTAGGGTCCGTGCGGGTCCATGTAGTGGAGGTACAGGGCGAAGGGACGCTGGACGGACTCGAGCAGCTTCCGGGCGCGACGGCTGACGCACGGGGCGGGGCGCCACTGGCAGCTGTCGTCGAAGCTGTCGAAGCCTCCGTCGAAGCCCCCGTGCCGGTTCACCTTGGAGGGGTTGGCGCGCACCACCGGGCTGGCCGAGATGGCGTGGGTCTCGAAGCCGTTCTCGCGCAGGATGCCGGCCAGGGTCGGGACCTCCGCGGGAATGCCGAGTCGACCCCCCGGCTGGTCGACGAACTCGACGGCGTGCCGGGAGGTCAGGAGCGAGTTGACCGAGGGGAAGGTGCATGCCGCCTGGCTCGTCGCCTGCTCGAACACGACGGCTTCCCGTGCGAACGCGGCGATCGACGGCGAGATGTTCCGCTCGTCCCCGTAGACCGACAGGAAGTCCGCACGCAGGGTGTCCGCCAGCACCACCACGACGTTCGGCGGCGGCGGCGTGGGTCCAGGAGACGGTGCCTCGGAGCAGGCCGTCGCGAGGGCCAACCCCGCACAGCCCAGGCAGGCGGCGATCACGGTCGGCGGCCGCGCGACCCGAGTGGACCGGAAGGGCATCACGGCCGGCAACGTAGCAACCGCGACCCGGAGCGGGCGCTCAGCTCTGGATGCGCAGCGCGACCCGGCGGTAGAGATCCGGGTTCTCGAAGCAGGTGATGCGGGTGCCGAGGGCGCTCTCGGGGTCGGGCAGGGGGATCGCGCTGGTGCGTTCCATGATGTCGCCCATCAGGGCCGCGAAGTCCGACCCGAGGGCGTGCTTGCGGGTCACCAGGCGCTCGAGCTCCAGCTCGTCGACGCGCAGCCGAACGACCTCGAGGGGCTCGGTCTCGCGCCGTGTCCAGTTCGAGATCAGATCGACGATGGTCACCGGGTCCTCTTCGAGCCCCATGACCTCCGCCACCGCCACGGCCTGGACGGCGGCCCAGGGAATCGCCCCGTCCACACCCTCGACCTCGAGACCCTCGTCGTCGACCCCGCGCAGCACGCCGGGGGTCACACGCAGGTCGGTAGCGTCCGTGATCTCGGGGCTCGTCTCGGCGGGCGACGACGTCTCTGCGTCCGGCTCCGGATCCGCCCCTGCCTCTGCTCCCGGGCCGGTGTCGGGCTCCGGCTGCGAGACCGGCTTCGACTCGGGCAGCCGAGCGGCGGCCCGTTGGATCTCGTCGGCCGAGAGCCCCGAGCCTTCGTCGTCGCTGGCGGGGTTCGCCGCCTTCTGCGCTCTTCGGGGCGGCTCTCCGGATGCGGGGCGTTGGGGGCGGGCGGAGTCGTGGGGTCGCGAC
Organism: Myxococcota bacterium; assembly: GCA_028284295.1. Taxonomy (GTDB): domain Bacteria; phylum Myxococcota_A; class UBA9160; order UBA9160; family UBA4427; genus JAJDAN01. Next base: position 4,942 of record JANQSB010000551.1, read on the forward strand.
TCCCGCCCGGCCTCGCGTGGCACCTCGCTCTTGCCCCCCAACCAGTCCACCAGCCGCTGGCGCTTCGCCTCGTGGAGGTTCGGCGACTCGAGAGCGGCCTCGGCGGCGCGACGGGCGGCTTCGGGGTTGATCTCCCGTCCCTCCTCGAAGATGCGGAGGGCGACGCCCGGGTGGAGTCCCGTGTTGCGTGGGTCGACCGCGTGTCGCACGGCGCGTCGCAGGTAGCCGCCGAGGGTCTCGGGATCGTCGTCCGCGCCCTCGACCGGCTCGGCCATGCGCTGCTTGAGGGCCGGCAGCAGGGTCGCGATGGCCGCCGGCGATACGAGCACGTCCGGCGCCTCCTTCACCAGCTCGAGCCAGTGCTGCGCGGCCAGCTCCGGAGCACCGCCCGCGGCGCGGTCCTCGATCAGACGGACTCCCGCCTGACTCGCGATGTCGATGCGTCCCAACGAGAGGGCGACGTCCCAGTAGTGCAGGGCGACGTCCGGCTCGTCGGGGTCGTGGGTGAAGGCCTCGTTGAGGAGCCAGAACGCGGCCTCGAGGTTGCCGCGATCGCGTGCGGCCACGGCATGCTGGACGGCCGGCGAGCTGCGCAGGTCATGGGCGGCGTCTTTGACGCGCCGGGCACTGCGCTGCGCCTGGGCCGCCAGCCGACTCATGCCACCCAGGAAGCGGGACCTCAGCTCCTCCGCGTGCCTGGCCAGGTCGAGCTCTGCCGCGGGCGCGGCGTCTTCGCCTTCCACTCGTCCTCGGGCCATGGGGTCTCCGCGGGGCCGCCGCCCGCGGTCCCGTTCCCATGGAACTTCGACCTGACCGAGAACCGGCTTGACCGGGCGGCACGTGGCAGCGCCGCCGGAATGCGATCCATCGGCACGAGAGCAGTCTGCTGCCGTGCGCCCCGTCACACCGGGATCGGGTCTGCCTTTGAGTTGCCGGTGGACGACGTATCCTCTGGGCGTCGAGGGGTGGCTCCGCCACCGGGGTGCCGCCGTCTGGAGCGGCGCGGAGGGGTGCATGCGACGGGTCGGGTTGGTCTTGGGGCTGTTGCTGCTGCTCGTCGTGCTCGCGGTGGGTGCGGTCTGGGTAGCGCTGCAGCGGGTCGACTGGGATCGCTTCAAGGCACCCATCGCCGACGCCGCCCACGACGCCACGGGCCGACGCCTCGATCTCGACGGAGACCTCGATCTCGAGGTCGGTCTGGTTCCGACGGTTCACATCGCCGACGTGCGCTTCGCGAACGCGGACTGGGGCTCGCAGCCTTCGATGGTGACCCTCGACGATCTCTCGATCCACTTCCGACTGTGGCCGCTACTCGGGGGCGAGCTGGTGGTGCGGGACGTCGAGCTCACGGGGCTCGAGGTGGTGCTGGAGACCCGGGCGGACGGCGTCGGGAACTGGCGCTTCGAAGCAGCTCCACCGGCCGGCGACGCGGCGAAGGAAGCCGAAGCGACCGATGCACCGGATCCCGCGGCGCCTGCGAGCGATGGTGGGACGCAGGAGGCCGATCCGGGTCCATCGGAGTCCGCGGCCGCCCCGCGTCCGCTGGCGGTCCTGCTGCGACGGGCCACGGTGCGCGACGCCCGGCTCGTCGTCCGCGATCTCGACAGCGGAGACGAGCAGCGCTTCGAGATCTCCACCCTGCACGCCAGCAGTGAAGGAAGGCAGCAGCCCCTCTCGCTGGACCTCGAGGCGCGCTACGGCGACGCGCCGGTCCGTCTGGAAGGCGAGCTGCAGGGCCTCGACGAGCTGACGGAGGGCGGTCCGCTCGGCCTGGATCTCCGCGTCGAGGCCGGTGGCGGGCGCCTGGCGATTCTCGGTGAGGTGGCGGATCCGCTCGAGGAGGCCCGGCCCGACCTCGATCTGCGATTCTCGGCGCCGAGCCTCGCGCCCCTGGGTGCGGTGGTCGCGAGCGAGCTGCCCGCGATCGGCCCGGTCGCCCTCGAGCTGCAGCTCGAGGGCCACGGCGATGGCTACCGCGCGGAGGCTCTCGAGCTGACGGTCGGGAAGAGCCGGATCGAGGGAGGCGTCGAGCTGGAGCTCGCAGGAGAACGCCCCCGCATCGAGGCACTGCTCTCGTCCCCGCAGCTCTACCTGGACGACTTCCAGGCCGGCGATGGGGCGCCGGCGGCGCGCGTCCGGCCCGCGCCCGGCATCCAGCTGGCCTCGGAGTCGGCCGGCGAGGCCCCGCTCTTCTCCCGCGACCCGCTGCCCCTGGACGGTCTGGACGGCTTCGATGCGATGGTCCATCTGGAGGTGGATCGCCTCGGGATCGACAGCTTGCGCCTCGACAACTTCGCCTCGGGGCTGTCCCTCGAGAACGGGCTTCTCGAGGTGCGCGACCTCGGCGCGGGCCTGGCACGAGGTCGCCTCGATGCGGGGGCGCGCCTGGACACGCGTCGGTCTCCGGCGGCGTTGTCCCTCACGGGACGCACGCGCGGTGTGCACGTCGGCGACCTCTCGAAGGCGCTCGGTCGGGAAGAGGTCGACGACGGCCCGCTCGACCTCGACTTCGATCTCCGCAGTCGCGGGGGGTCGCTGCACGAGATCGCGGCCGGGTTGGCCGGCCGCATCGAGCTCGTCCTCGGTCACGCGGTGGTACGCAACGAGTACGCGGCCATCGCCCAGTCGGATCTGAAGGAGCTCGTGCGCGGTGGCGTGATCGACGCCGCCAGCGTCGAGTGTGCCTGGGGTGACTTCTCGGTGGAGAAGGGCGTGGCGACACCCGAGGCGCTGGTCATCGACCTGTCGTCCATCGCGCTGTTCGGCAAGGGGTGGGTCGATCTCGGTCGCGAACGCATGAAGCTGGAGTTCGACCGGCAGGCCCAGCGCCTGACTGCCTCGGCGGCACTGCCTCCCTTCGTCCTCGAGGGACCGTTGTCGGATCCGAAGGCGGGTGTCTCGACCGCGGCGCTCGTGGCCCGCGTGGTCGACCTGAGCGTGGAGCTGCTCGACGGCGGCGAGAACGCGATGCGCGAGCCGGCGGCGGGCTGCAAGCAGCTGTTCGCGCGCTACCGGGAGCAGAGCCGGCGCGATCCCTCCGAGGTCGCGCGACGGGCTGCGGACGGCCTGCGGGACAAGGAGAAGCGCGAGAAGGCCCTGAAGAAGCTGAAGGGTCTCTTCGATTGAGTGCACCGCACGGCCGGGCGGAGCAACCCCGGGAGCTCGTCACCAGCGCGGAGGAGATGCGCGACCTGGGCTGGGACGGGCCCGACATCGTGCTGGTCACCGGAGACGCGGTGGTCGATCACCCCTCCTTCGCCGCCGCCATCCTGGCGCGTTGGTGGATGGCCCACGGCTTCCGGGTCGCGCTGCTCCCGCAGCCCGACTGGCGCAGTGCGGACCCGTGGCGCGAGCTGGGTCGCCCGCGGCTCTTCTACGGCGTCAGCGCCGGGAACATGGACTCGATGATCAACCACTACACGGCGAATCGGAAGCCGCGCAGTGACGATGCGTATTCACCGGGTGGTGCCGCCGGAATGCGACCCG
>JANQSB010000492.1 GCA_028284295.1 Myxococcota bacterium
CCTCGGCCTGGGCGCGTGCGTGCTCGAGGAAGTCGCCGACGGCACGGGCCAGGCGCGGCTCCGCCAGGAAGTGCGCGCTGTAGGTGGGCGAGGCGTCGAACCCGCGGAGCTGCTTGTACTCGCCACCGGCGCCGGGCTCGAAGCGCGAGAGCCCGTGTTCGATGCAGTACTCGACGGCCGCGTAGTAGCAGACGTTGAAGTGCAGGTGCCTGACGAAGCGGGTGGCGCCCCAGTAGCGGCCGTAGAGGGCGTCCCCCTTGGCGACGTTGAAGGTGCCCGCGATCGGCTCGCCGTCCTGGAACGCGACGATGAAGACCAGGCGATCGCGGAAGCCGTCGCGAACCGCTTCGAAGAGATCGAAGTTCAGGTACTGGCGTCCCCAGTAGCGGCTCTCGATGGTCGACAGATAGAAGTCGTACATCGGCGGGAAGAGCTCGTCCGGGATCTCGTCTCCCGTGAAGGCACGCAGCTCGACGCCGCTCTCCGCCAGCTGGCGGCGCTCCCGGCGGATCTGGTTGCGGCGCTTGCTGCGAAAGCGGGACAGGTAGTCGTCGAAGCTCTCGTAGCCGTCGTCGTGCCAGTGGTACTGGATGCCCACCCGCGGGAGGAAGCCGCTCTCTTCCAGCACCTCGAGCTCGTCGGGCTCGCAGAAGTTCACGTGGACGGAGGACAGGTCCTGGGCGACGCAGATCTCCCGCAGGGCCAGCGCCAGGCGCCGGGCCCACAGAGCCCGGTCCTCGCCCGGTGCGGCCAGGAAGCGGGCTCCGCCCACCGGCGTGAACGGAACACCGACCAGCAGCTTCGGGTAGTAGCGGATGCCTGCCCGCTCGGCCGCGTCCGCCCAGCCCCAGTCGAAGACGAACTCGCCCTGGCTGTGGCCCTTCACGTAGAGGGGGCAGGCGGCGAGCAGGCGACCGTTCTCGCGCGCCACCAGCGGCTGCGGCAGCCAGCCGCTGCGGCCCGTGACGGTGTCGGCCTGCTCGAGGGACGCCAGCCAGTCCCACTCGAGGAAGGGGGAGCCGTCTCCGACGAGGGCGTTCCACTCGTCCCGAGGCAGGGCAGCGACGCCAGCCGCGATCTCGACGTCGGCCATTGCACGATTCTAGCCGACCGTCTGATTCGCACGGCTGCGTTCGGGGCGGCTCGCATCGGGCCACCGGCGAGACGCGCTACCCTCTCTCCATGGCGCGCGTGTGGGCCGACCTCGCCGGCGGAACGGGCGGAGAGCACCGGGACGCCCGAGAAGGCCGAGAGGGCCGAGGGAGTCGAGAAGGCGGGAAGGGCCAGGGCGGGCACGCCCGGGCTTCTCGGGCGAGCGGGCCGGATGTCCCCCAGGACCCCGGGCGGGAGAGCGAGGGCGACGTCGCGACGCGCCAGCGCTCGAAGCTGGAGCGCCCGCCGCGCTACAAGGTTCTTCTCTACAACGACGACTACACGCCGATGGAGTTCGTCGTCCAGATCCTGGAGCAGATCTTCGGAAAGAGCCCCGCAGCCGCCACGCAGATCATGTTGGCCATCCACCGGGGTGGCATCGGCGTGGCCGGTGTCTATGTCCTGGAGATCGCCGAGACCAAGGTCGCGGCAGTCCACTCGGCCGCCCAGGATCGGGGCTACCCCCTGCGGGCCGGGGTCGAGAAGGAATGAGAGACAACGAACGGAGACGCGAAGCGCGATGAGTCAGTTCAGCCGAGAGCTCCAGATCACCGTCCAGGCGGCCATGCGGGAGGCGGTTTCGCGCCGCCACGCCTACGTGACCGTCGAGCACCTGCTCTTCGCCCTGTGTCACGCGGACGACGGGATCGAGGTGCTGCGCAACTCGGGCGTTCGTGTCGAGCAGCTCAAGCAGGAGCTCGAGCGCTTCTTCGACGAGGATCTCGAGCAGATCCCCGGCGACGAGCCCGTGGAGACCCGGCAGACCATCGCCTTCCACCGGGTGTTGCAGCACGCCGTCGACCACGCGATCAGCGCCGAGAAGGAGGAGGTCGAGGCGGGAGACGTGATCGCGGCCCTCTTCCACGAGCCCGACTCCTACGCGGTGACCCTGCTGCGTTCCCAGGGGACGACCCGCCTGGACGTGCTGCAGTACATCTCCCACGGGATCTCGAAGGATCCGGGCGAAGAAGACGCCTTCGACGGCTTCATGGGTCAGAGCGCCGGGGCGGGCGAGCCCGGCGAGCTTCCGCCGGATCCGCTCGCGGCCTTCTGCACGAACCTCACCGAGCGTGCCGCCGAAGGCGACCTCGACCCGCTGATCGGTCGCGGTGCCGAGCTCGAGCGCATCACCCACATCCTGGCGCGACGGCGCAAGAACAACCCGGTCTTCGTCGGCGAGTCGGGCGTGGGGAAGACGGCGCTGGCCGAGGGCCTGGCGCTGCGGATCCACGAGGGCCGCGTGCCCGAGGACATGAAGAGCTGCGAGATCTACGCGCTCGACCTCGGGGCGCTGCTGGCGGGTACCCGCTACCGCGGAGACTTCGAGGCCCGCTTCAAGGCGCTCACCGGAGAGCTGCTCCAGAAGGAGCATCCGCCCATCCTCTTCATCGACGAGATCCACACCATCCTCGGCGCGGGGTCGGCCCAGGGGACCACCGTCGACGCCTCGAACCTGCTCAAGCCGCTGCTGGCCCAGGGGAAGCTGCGCTGCATGGGCTCCACGACCTATCAGGAGTACCGCCACTTCGAGCGCGACCGGGCGCTGTCCCGGCGCTTCCAGAAGGTGGACGTCCCGGAGCCGAGCCCCGACGAGTGCGTGCGGATCCTGAAGGGGCTGGCGCCCCGCTACGAGGAGCACCACGGGGTTCGTTTCACCGGGGCGGCGCTGCGCGGCTGCGTGGATCTGTCCGTGCGGCACCTGAACGACCGCTTCCTTCCCGACAAGGCCATCGACGTGATGGACGAGACCGGCGCGGCGGTCCGGCTGCGGCCGTCGGCGCGGCCGCGCAAGACCGTCGGCTTGCGCGACGTGGAGCGGGTCGTGGCCTCGATGGCGCAGGTCCCGCTCGAGCGGACCGCGGGGGAGGAGAAGACCCGCCTCGGCGGACTCGAGGACCGGCTCAAGCAGGTGGTCTTCGGACAGGACCCGGCCGTCGAGCTGGTCGCGCGTGCCGTCAAGCGCTCGCGGGCTGGACTCGGTGGCGCCGAGCGTCCGATCGGCTGCTTCCTCTTCACCGGTCCCACTGGCGTGGGCAAGACCGAGCTCGCCAAGCAGCTCGCGAACACCCTGGGCGTGCCCTTCCTCCGCTACGACATGAGCGAGTACATGGAGAAGCACGCGGTGTCCCGGCTGATCGGGGCTCCGCCCGGATACGTGGGCTACGACCAGGGTGGCATGCTGATCGAGTCGATCCGGAAGCACCCCTACGCGGTCCTGCTCCTCGACGAGATCGAGAAGGCCCATCCCGACATCTACGACGTGCTGCTGCAGGTCATGGACCACGCGACCCTCACGGACAACCAGGGTCGCGAGGCGGACTTCCGCCACGTGACCCTGATCATGACCTCGAACGCGGGCGCCCGCGAGATGACCACCCAGGCGATCGGCTTCGCGGGGGGGCGCGTGGGGGATGGCCACGAGGCTGTCGAGAAGGTCTTCAGTCCGGAGTTCCGCAACCGGC
>JANQSB010000521.1 GCA_028284295.1 Myxococcota bacterium
GGAGGCGTTGCGCGCCCAGCACTCGCTCGAGACGCTGGTCGCACTGGGCGAGCGGCTGCAGCAGGACGCCGCCGAGCTGCTCGATCGCGCCGCCTACGACGGCGAGGAGATTCCCAGCGCGGCCGTCAGCGCCGAGCTCCGCTTCGCGAGCGCCGAGCAGCGCGCGGCCTTCATGCGCGACTACCTCGAGGCCACCCGCGATCTGATCGATCGCCACGGCGCCCGGGAAGGCGCGCCGTATCGGGTCGTGATGAGCGTTCATCCCCAGACGGAAGGGAGCCAGCAATGAGCCACAAGTGGGAGAAGACCTTCGAGATCTCCGTACCGGTAGAGCGGGTGTGGGAGGCCGTGACGAACCGCGAGACCCTGAAGGTGCTGCTGTCTCCACCGGAGGGCGAGCAGGCCCCGGTCCCCTACGAGGCCGGCGAGGGCATGGAGGTCATCGAGGCGGTTCCCCTGAAGAAGCTGCGCTGGAGCCAGGAGCGAACCGGCATGGCCGCCCGGGCCGAGTTCACGCTGGTCTTCGAGAGCCGCGAGACGGGCAGCGCCATCACCGTGACCCGCTTCGGCTTCGGCGAGGGCGAGGACGCGGACATCTTCAACACGTCGCACCGCCTCGGCTGGGAGCACGGGCTGCGCGACCTGATCCTCTACCTCGAGACGGGACAGATGGTGAAGCGGCACTGGGACGGCTGCACGAAGTCGTGCCTGGGTGTCTCCTACGAGGAGACGCCGGCGGGCGTGCGGGTCTGCAAGGTCGGCCCCACCGGTGTCGGCGCCGACGCGGGGCTCCAGCGGGGCGACCGCATCGTGCGGATCGCGGGCATCCCGATCTACACCCGCAACGACGTCTGGACCACCAACGCCTTTCACGAGGCAGGCGACGAGGTGGAGGTCGAGTTCATCCGCGGTCGCGAGCGTCTCTTCGCCAAGGGACGGACCGCGCCGCTGACGGAGCGGCTGGTCGGCGAGTAGCGGGACGCCGGTCCCGCGCCGGCCCGAGATGGTCGGCTTGCACACAGCCGTTACGCTCCCGCCGTGAGCGAAGTCGTCATCATGGCGGGTGTCGCGGCGGCGGCCTTCGTCTCGACCAGTCTCGACAACCTCTTCCTGCTGATGGGGGTGGTGGCGGGATCCCGCGCGCGCCGGCGCGACGTGGTCCTGGGCTACGTGGCGGCCGTGACCGCGGTGCTGCTCGCGGCACTCGCCGGGTCCTGGATCCTCGACTACGCGGCCGACCGCTGGCTGCGCTTCCTGGGCCTCGTGCCCCTCGGCATGGGGCTCTTTCGGCTGCGCGCCCTCGCTCGCGACACCGACACCTCCGAGCCGCTCCCGACCGCCCCTGGGACGGGCTTCTCGTCGGTGTTCTGGATCATGCTCGCGAACAGCGGCGACTCCTTCGGGGTCTTCGCGTCCTTGATGGGCGAGACACGCGACGGACTCCTGCCCGTGATCTTCGGCACCGCCCTGGTGCTGGCCTCGCTCTGGGCGACCTTCGCACGCTGGGTCGTTCAACATCCCGCGTTGGCGCCGCGACTCCGCTTCCTCGACACCTGGGGGGTGCCCCTCGTGCTGGTGGCGCTGGGCCTCTACATCCTGCTGGACAGTTCGACCGATACGGTCTGAAGCGGAGGACGCGCCCGGACCGGGTCCCGTGCGAGCTTCCGTGCGATGATCCCCGCGGCACCGGCGTACGCGAGGAGAGTGAAGCCCCCATGCCTGCCATCGAATCCCCGTACCTCCTCTTCCTCGGCGACGCCGAAGACCCGCTCACCGCCAAGGTCGCCCGGGGGATCGTCGACTGGCGACCCGAGCAGTGCGTCGGGCAGATGAAGCTCCCGGGCTGCGCGGTCGACCTCGGGCTTCGGGACATGGACCTCGCGCAGGGCCGCGAGGCCGGGGCGCGTACCCTGGTGGTCGGCGTCGCCAACCGGGGTGGGGTGATCTCGGACAGCTGGACGCGGGCCCTCGTCGAGGCGCTGGAGGCCGGCTACGACCTCGCCTCGGGCCTGCACGACAAGCTCGCCGACCGGGCCGAGATCGCGCGGGCAGCCGCCGAGAACGGCCGCCGACTCTTCGACGTGCGCCACTCGGACGAGAGCTTCGAGGTCGCGAGCGGTGCGCCGCGCTCGGGAAGGCGGCTCCTCACCGTCGGTAGCGACTGCTCGGTGGGCAAGATGTACACCGCACTGGCGATCGAGCGGGAGATGCGGTCGCGCGGCTGGAAGGTCGACTTCCGGGCCACCGGGCAGACCGGCATCCTCATCACGGGCTCCGGGGTCTCGGTGGACGCCGTGGTCTCCGACTTCATCTCGGGCGCCGTAGAGGCCATCAGCCCCGCGAACGACGCCGACCACTGGGACATCGTCGAGGGCCAGGGCTCGCTCTTCCACCCCTCGTTCGCAGGCGTGTCACTGGGACTGCTGCACGGCGCCCAGCCGGACGCGCTGGTGCTCTGCCACGAGCCGACCCGGACCCACATGCGCGGTCTTCCCCAGTACCCCCTGCCCGACCTCGAGGCGTGCATGGACCTGAACCTGCGAACGGCGCGCCTGACGAGCCCGGAGGTCCGCTTCGCCGGCATCTCGGTCAACACCTCGCAGATGCCGGAGTCGGAGGCCGCCGACTACCTCGCGTCGCTGACCGACCGCTTCGACCTGCCTGCCGTCGACGCCTACAAGGACGGGGTCGCCCCGATCGTCGACCGGCTCGACTCGTGAGCCCCCGGCGACCGGGACGACGCGCGCTCCACGTCGAGCACGAGTCGTGGCCCATCCGCGGAAGCTTCACCATCTCCCGCGGCTCGAAGACGAGCGCCGAGGTGGTCACGGTGACCCTCCGCGAAGGCGAGGGTGAGGACAGGGGCAGGGACCGGGACGAGCGGCGGGGGCGCGGCGAGTGCGTCCCCTACGCGCGCTACGGCGAGAGCATCGCCGGCGTCGTCGAGCAGATCGAGTCCGTGCGCGCGGAGCTCGAGTCCGGCTGCGACCGCGAAGCCCTTCAGGCCCTGCTGCCGGCGGGTGCGGCCCGCAACGCCGTCGACTGTGCGCTGTGGGACCTGGAGGCGCGGCGAGCGGGACGAAGGGTCTGGCAGCTGCTGGGCGAGGAGGCGCCGTCTCCGGTCGAGACG
>JANQSB010000580.1 GCA_028284295.1 Myxococcota bacterium
CGAGAGCATCGACCGGCGACGCATCGGGGTGGTGTATGCCGCGGAACGGGAGGCCGCGCTCGTGCGACGAGCCGTCGCGGAGATGCGCGGATCGCTCACGGAGATCGCCCCCCCGGCACCCGAAGTCGCCATCGAGATCGAACGGGACTGCGAGCCGGACGCCGAGGAGCGGGCGTCGTGACCCATCTGCTGCGAGGGCTCGCGGTCGTGACCGGGCTCGCCTTCACGGGTGTGCTGGTGATCGGCTCGGCACTGCCGTGGACCGCCGGCGAAGCGAACCGGGGCCTGCTGCGCCTCTCGTGGCGGGCGGTCGGCGAGAGGATGGAGGCGTGCCGGGAGCCCAGCGCCGAGGAACTCGCGGCGCTCCCCCCCCACATGCGGCAGAGCGCGATCTGCGAGGCCCGACTGACCCCCTTCCAGCTGGACGTGGAGCTCGACGGACGAAGTCTCCTCGACACCCGGGTCCATCCCTCGGGTGCCCGGGGCGACCGGCCCGCCTACGTGCGCGAAGAATTCCTCGTGGAGCCCGGGGAGCATCGACTCTCCGTCCGCTTCGTCGCGATCGTGCCGGACGACGCCGAGCCCCGGCCCACACAAGAGCTCGACGAGTCGATCCGGGTGGAGCCGGGCCGCATCGTCCTGATCACCCGCGACGAGCGGGGCCTCTACCGCGTCGAGCCCTGAGCCGACGCCGATCGAGGTCACCCGCGTCCACGCACCACGCCTCCGGTCCCGATATCCTGGCTCGATGGGCCCTTCCCTCCAGACCATCTCGCTCGCCAAGCTCGCCATCGCCTTCCTGCCGATCGCACTGCTCCTGCTGGTCATGTTCCGCTGGCGCGCAGGCGCTGCGACCGCGCTGTATGCGAACGCGCGCATGCTCGTGCAGCTCCTGGCGATCGGCTACGTGCTCACCTTCATCTTCGAGACCGACGAGCCCCTGGTGGTCGTGGGCGTCGTGTCCGTCATGCTCACGGTCTCCGCCTGGATCGCCCTGCGCCCCATTCGCAGCGCCGGGCTGGCCCTCTACCCGGTGGCGCTCGGCTCCATTGCCGGGGGTGGCCTCGCGGTGCTGGCACTCGTCACCCAGCTCGTGCTCGACCTGCCGCGCTGGTTCGAGCCCAGCTTCGTGATCCCGTTGGGGGGCATCATCTTCAACAACGCGATGAATACCGTCAGCCTGGCCGCCGAGCGCTACGACGCCGAGCAACGAGGTGGATCGAGTCACTCCGAGGCGCGACGAGTCGCGCTCGACGCGGCGTTGATTCCCCGGGTGAACAGCCTGCTCGCCGTCGGGCTCGTCTCGCTTCCCGGCATGATGTCCGGCCAGATCCTGTCGGGCGTCGACCCTCTCGTCGCCGTGCGGTACCAGATCATGGTCATGTGCATGATCTTCGGCTCCGGCGGACTCGGGGCCGTGATCTATCTGACGGTGGCGCCGCGGGGCATGCCCGGGACGAGCCCCGCGTGACGCCTACCAGACTTCCGGCGCCGGGTTCCAGACGAAGGCCAGCTGGAACACGAAGGTCTGCCGGGCCGACTTCGCGGCGCTCATGGCCTCACC
>JANQSB010000595.1 GCA_028284295.1 Myxococcota bacterium
CACGCGTCGTTGCTGCGGCTCGCGCTCGCCTTCCGCGATCACCTGAAGCGAACGGAGCCCGCCGACGAGGCGGTAGCCGCGGCCCTGACCCCGCTCATCGAAGATCCCGCCATCGAGTTCTGCCTGGCCATGGAGTCCGACGGCGTGGCCATCGGCTACACCTACACGCGCTTCTTCCGCTCGCTCTGGGGCGCACCCTGGGAGGCCCACCTCGAGGACCTCTTCGTCGACGGCGCGGCGCGCCGCCGCGGCACCGGGCGGGCGCTGGTCGAGTTCGTGACCACCCGGGCGCGGCTGCGAGGCTGTGCGTCCATCAGCCTCAACACCAACGAGGCCAACCCGGGAGCCCAGGCGCTCTACCGCGGGCTCGGCTTCGAGCCCGCCGTCGAGGAGTCGATGGGAGGCGGGCGCGAGCTGTACTGGTATCGAAGCCTCTTGGAGGAAGCGGGATGAGTGGACCGGTCCTGAACGGGATCAACCTGGTGGCCGCGGATCTCGACGCCACTCTCGCCTTCTATCGCCGCCTGGGGATCGAGATTCCGGAGGACGCGATCTGGCGCACCGGAACCGGCATCCACCACGTGACGGTGGCGATGCCGGGCGGTCTCTCGCTCGAGTTCGACAGCGAGGCGCTGGCCGCGGTCTATGACGGCGGCTTCGATGCCGGCACGGCAGGAAGCGGGCGCATGCTCATCGGCTTCTCGGTGTCGAACCGCGACGACGTGGACGCGCTGCATGCGGATCTCGTGGCTGCGGGGTACGCGAGTCTGCAGGCTCCCTGGGACGCGTTCTGGGGAGCGCGCGCGGCGGTGGTCGCCGATCCGGACGGAAACCACGTCGGGCTCCAGAGCCCGGCCGATGCAGAGCGGCGGACCGCGCCGCCTGCCCTCTGATCGGCGGAGGCCGCGATGCCCGTCACGGGGCCGCTCAGTCACATCGATCTCTCGGTCGCGGACCCGAAGCGCTCGATCCCCTTCTATGCGGCCTTCTTCGAGGCCCTCGGCTACCACCGCTTCGAGAGCGAGCTCACGGGCTTCGCGGGAAGCGATCCGGAGCGCGCGGCGTGGTTCGTCCGCTACGCGGACGGCGCCTTCTTCGGCATCGAGGTGCGGCCCGCCAGCGGCACGGATGCCGGACGCGTCCACGACCGCTATGCGCCGGGGCTGCACCACCTGGCCTTTCATGCCGAGGATCGCGCCACGGTCGATCGCGTGCACCGGGAGGTGAGCGCCGCGGGCGGCACGGTTCTGGACGCGCCGGCCGACTACACGGGAAAGGACGGCTACGGGGACGGCTACTACGCGGTCTTCTTCGCAGACCCCGATGGCGTGAAGCTCGAGGTCGTCTTCGAGCCGGCCAGCAACCCCTGAAGGCGCCGCGAAGAGAAGGACACGCAGACAAGGAAGAGAAGGAGGAAGCGAACGATGCTGCAGGGGTCTCGCGGGCCGGTGCAGGTAGCGCTCGTCCTGCTGCTGGGACTGACCGTCTCGGTGGCGGGGCTCCAGGCCTGCGGTCCACCGCCCTTCCGGGTCCACGTCACCTGGCTGGACGAGGTGGAGATCGAGGCCGGCGCACCCGTCGTCTATGCGGGTGTCCGCGTGGGAAGCGTCGAGCGGGTGTCCCTGCAGCAGCCGGACGCGAATCGCCCGGCGCGGGTCGCCGTCACCCTGGCGATCCAGGAGCGCGGCGTGACCCTTCGGTCGAAGGACCGCTTCCATCTCGGATCGCTGAAGGGGCAGCCCGCGGTCGAGATCCACCCGTGGCCGGAGCCATCCCAGGCGTTGGCCGACGGGGCCACCGTCGTGGGGGTGCCGCCACTTCTCACCCGGGTGGAGGAGCGGCTGGGGGAAGCGATCGACTCGCTCGGAGACGCAGCCCTGGACGCGGTCGAGAAGGCCCTCGAGGCGCTCGAGGCCAGCGAATGGAGCGGGGCGCGAGACGATGTCGCTCGCCCGGATCCGACGCCTGCTCGCTGACGCGGGTGCACGGCGCTTCTCCGCCGATCACCCCCTGTGGGAGCTCGCCTCGCCGTGGTGGCCCTTCTGGCGCCGGGCACATCGCTTCGAGTCGCTGCGCGTCGAGATCCTGCAGGCGGCTTCGACGATCCCGGGGTCCATGCACCTGGTCGTCGACGAGAATCCCCAGGCCTTCGATGTCGGCGGATACTGGGCCCACGCGCATGCAAGGACCTTCCGGGTGCCCCACGACTGCGACCTGACCGCGCTGAACGAGCGCGTCCTCGAGGCCGGTGACTGGACGCTCTACGCGGGGCACGAAGCGCTCGATCCGGAGACCATCCCCGACCTCTTCCGGGCAGGCCCCGACCCCTTCGCGACCTTCGCGCTCGCCCACGCGGTGCCGCTCGTCGTCCAGGCCTTCCACGACAACGACCCCTGGCGACTGTGGGTCGACGAGGTGGACGCGCCCCAGGAGGCGGCGGCTTGACGCTGCTAGCCTGCCGCCGAGGGGATCCCTTGCCCGGACCGACGAGACTGCGCGCCTCGATGCTGCTCCTTCCGTTCGCGTTCGCCGCGCTGGCGAGTCCCGTGTTCGCGGAGCCCAGCGAGTCCACGGAGGAAGGCAAGCGCATGGTCGCGCTCCGGTTCATGCAGGTCACGGGTGTGCCCACCCAGGGCGCGCAGGTCGCCTGGGCGCTGATCTCGCAGCTGGTGGATCGCTATCCCGACGTTCCCGAGGAGACCTGGGTGGAGCTGCACGGCGCGCTCACCGACGAGCTGCTCGAGCTGTCGCTGCCCATCTACCTGCGGAACTTCAGCGAGCAGGAGCTCGAGGAGCTGATCGCCTTCTACGAGTCGCCGCTGGGGCGCAAGCTGCTCGAGCGGACTCCCGTCATCCTGCAGGAGAGCACCAGCGTGTTCGGAGGCTGGGGAGAGTCGAAGCTCGCGGAGATGGCGGAGAAGCTCGAGGCCCAGGGCTTCGAGCCGCGCACCTCGCCGGACGGAGCGCCGCAGCGGAAGCCCGGCTCGCAGCCGAAGCCCGGTCCGCCGACCTCGGAGCTCTGAGCGTGTCCGATGAACGCGTCCGCGGCCTGAACGAGTTCGCCAGCAAGAAGCACCCCGGGATGGTCGGGGTGGAGATCCTGAGCTGCGAGGCCGAGCTGGTCACGGGCCGTCTCGACGTAACGGAGGAGGTGGTGGCCGGGACCGGCTTCCTGTGGGCGCCGGTGGTGATCACCCTGGCGGACTGGCTCTGCGCCGCGGGAATCGGCGAGTCGCTGCCCGAAGGCGCCGGGTTCACGACCATCGAGATCAAGACCAACTTCCTGGGTACCGTCCGGCAGGGCGGCGCGGTCGCCGGCAGGGCCTGGCCGGTGCACCGGGGCCGCAGCACCCAGGTCTGGGACGGCGAGGTGAGCGGCGAGTCCAACGGGAAGGTGATCGCGCTGTTCCGCTGCACCCAGATGGTGCTCCACCCCCGGTGACGGCTCGACTGCACCCGACGGCCACGGCCGAAGTCGGAAGAGATGCCCTGTCCGGTCCCGTGCTCCTTCCCGAGCAGGTCGAGAGCTGGCGCGAGCGCGGCTTCGCCCTGGTGGACGGCGTGCTTCCCGGCGACCTGGTGGAGCGACTCGTCCGCGAAGCCGACGCCGTGTTCCCGGCGGAGGGCAGTCCCGAGGCCGAGCGCTGGCACGACTTCGGCAGTGGAGGCCGCATGGCCTTTCCCTCGGCCTGCGAGGCCCTCAACGAGGCGACCCTGCACCCGCGACTGCTCGCTGCCGTCCAGCAGCTGCTGTCGCTGGCGCCTGCGGAGCTGCGGCTGTCCCAGGCCGACCTGTGGCCCAAGTACGGTCGTGCGAGGCGGGAGGGGGGAGACCGGGACAACGACGACCAGCGCATCCACGTCGACTACCCGAACCACACCCTGACGCACCCGCCGGTCTGGAGTCGGCCGGAAGCCGTCGAAGTGCTCCTCTACCTGAGCGACTGGAACCGCTGCGGCGGCGCGACCCGCGTCGTCGCGCGCGAAGGGCCGGACGATCCCGCCTATGCGTGGCCCATCACGGCGACGCCCGGGGTCGGCGACCTGGAATGGGTGAACGACCGCGAGCGTGCCGAGGCCTACCTCGAGAGCGCCGCACCCGAGGTGGCGCGCTTCCGTCGCGAGCTCCTCTACGCACGAGAGGCCGAGGCGGTCTTCGGCGTCGGCACGACGCTCTTCTATCGCCACGACACCTGGCATCGCGGGACGCCCCTGCGGAGCGGCTCGCGGCGCCTGGCCCTCAACCTCACCTTCCGGGCCGCGGCCTCGGAGTGGATCAGCACCCTGCAGGCCGGCTGGGCCTGGGCGATGTACCGCCCCGGTCGACCGATGGAGCATCTGCTGGCGCGCGCGAGCGTGGAGCAGCGCTGCGTCCTCGGCTTCCCGGCGCCGGGCCATCCCTACTGGACGCCCGAAACCCTGGCCGCCGTGGCGGCGCGCTACGGGCCCCTGGGAATGGATCTCGCTCCCTACGAGAGCGCCGGGAGCGCTTGAGAGAGGGCTGCCGGGAACCGGCCGACGGGCCCCGGCGGCCCTGTGGCATCCTGGCTGCGGCGGCTTCGAGCGAGAGACGTCGGCGGGTCGAGCGACGGGGGGTTCGCGGCGGTGTCGGAAGCACGAGAGCAGGCGGGGGGCGAGCGAAGCTCCTGGGTCTTCGGACTGGCCTTCGCCTTCGTCCTGCTCGTGCTGGCGGTCTGGGTGGACTGGAAGTGGCCGGGGGTCTCGCGCTTCCCCGTCCGCGGCATCGACGTCTCGCACCACCAGGGGGAGATCGACTGGAACGCGGTCGCCAGCGCCCGGGTCCGTTTCGCGTTCATCAAGTCGAGCGAGGGGCGCGACCACCGGGACACCCGCTTCCAGGAGAACTGGGCCGAGGCGGACCGGGTGGGACTGGCGCGGGGTGCCTATCACTTCTTCACCTTCTGCTCGCCCGGTGCCGCCCAGGCGCGCCACTTCCTCGAGGTGGTGCCGCCCCGGAAGGGGACCCTGCCCCCGGCCGTCGACGTGGAGTTCGCCGGCAACTGCCGGTCGTGGACCTCCATCGAGGACATCCGACGCGAGCTCCGGATCTTCCTGGCGGCCATCGAGAAGGCATGGGGTCGCCAGCCTCTCCTGTACCTGACCTCGGAGTCGGACTCCCGCATCGTGTCGGGCCACTTCGACGACCATCCGGTCTGGATCCGCAACGTGTTCTGGCGGCCCGGGCGGCGCGAGCCGGCGTGGCTGTTCTGGCAGTTCAGCGACGACGGACGGCTTCCTGGCATCGACACGCCGGTGGACCTGAACGTCTACCGGGGCGGGCTGGACGAGCTCGCCGTGCTCTCGCAACGCCCCGCGCAACGCCCCGCCCAGCGCACCCAGCGCACCGGGGGCGTGCCGAGCGAGGGCGCCCCGACGAAGCCCTGACCCCGGCCTCGTCGGGGCACCGCCCGGTGTAGACTTTCCGGATGGCGGTGAGCACGAAGACCCTGCGAAAGCTGGCTCTGGCGCTCCCGGGTGTCGAAGAGGGCACCTCCTACGGGACGCCGGCCTACCGCGTCCGCAAGAAGCTGATCGCCCGGCTGTGGGAGGACGACGAGACCCTGGTGCTCGCGACGACCTGGGACGAACGCGCCGAGCTGTGCGAGGCCGCACCCGAGGTCTTCTACTTCACCGACCACTACGAGAACTACGAGTACGTGCTCGTGCGACTGCCCGAGGTGGCCCGGAAGACCCTGGAGGCACTGCTCGAGAGCGCCTGGCGTCGCCATGCCTCGAAGAAGCAGCTGGCCGAGCGGGCCGGCGGGTGACCGCCACCGGGCCGCTCGGTGAGCAGGTCCGCATCGAGCGCGCCGCGGGGCGTCGGGCCTTCGGCGCGGACCCGGAAGGCTACGCGACCGCGCGTCCGGGCTATCCCGATCGCGTGTACGAGCTGCTCGTCGAACGCTGTGGACTGGGCCCCGGCACCGCCACGCTCGAGATCGGGCCCGGGACCGGGATCGCCACCGAAGTCCTGCTCGC
>JANQSB010000596.1 GCA_028284295.1 Myxococcota bacterium
GCGGAGCACCGCGACGAGCTGCCGGCGGTGGCGGCACCGCCCGAGTGGCTCGAGATTCCGGAGCTTCCGAGTCGAAGCCAGGAGCCGTAGCACCCGGGAC
The DNA here is from genome assembly GCA_028284295.1 of Myxococcota bacterium. Taxonomy (GTDB): domain Bacteria; phylum Myxococcota_A; class UBA9160; order UBA9160; family UBA4427; genus JAJDAN01. Next base: position 101 of record JANQSB010000596.1, read on the forward strand.
CGCTCTGCGGTCCGCGCTAGAAAGCGGCGTCCCCCGCTAGCGCTTCGCGCTCCGAGCCGGTGATCACGAAGTCGTTCGAGCCCTTGCGGATGTTCACGAAGAAGAGCTCCGGCAGGCTGAACGCGACCCCGCGCAGGCCGTCCACCAGAAGATCGCCCCGGTCGAAGGGTGCCCACAGCAGGCCCGCCACGCTGCCCCCGAGCCCGGTGGCGAGATTCACGAGACCGTAGAGGGGTCGCACCGCGACCGGGTCCTCCGTGAAGAAGAGGAAGAGAGAGTCCTGGCTGCTTCGCTCGTAGAGGGTCGAGCTCAGGACGTTGGACTCGCGCAGGTGCACGCTCCAGGCGGACTCCCGGGAACGCATCTCCCGCAGTCGCGCCTGTCGGTCGGAGATCACGGTGAAGGCCTCCACGTTCCGGTAGCCTGCCCGGACCCGCCGGGATGCCAGCACCGGAACGAAGGCGAGCGAGCGACCCGGCTGGACCCAGGCGCCGAGCCGGCGCATCGACTCGTCCCGGATCGCGGCCGGGTCGTCCCGTCCCGCCAGGCTCGCCAGGGCGCGATCCACGCTCTCGAAGAGGGCCGACACGCAGTTCCTCGAGATCACGTTGTAGCGGGCGCGGCTCTCGAGCCCATCGCGGTACTCCGCGTGGATCGCGCGGAGCCGTGCCCGGAGACGCTCCCCGTCGAGCCCGGAGATCCCCGCGCCGGCGGCCGGTCGCGAAGGCGTGCCCAGCGCGCGCGCGAGCCGGATCGGCTCGCCCCCGACGACCCCGCGCCGCATGTCGACCCAGTTCGTGGCCGCTGACTCGAGACGCGCCAGATCCTGCTCGCGGAAGGCCGAGCCGAAGAGCAGCGAACGCCTCGCGTCGTCGTAACGCGTCCGGGCGAGGGCGAGCAGCTGCGGTCCGACCCGCGCCCAGCGCTCGCCCCGGGGCTCGAGGGCCTCCGCATCGGCCGGGAAGCTGTCCAGGAACACCCAGCGACCGGCTTCCAGCGAGCGCTCGACGGCCAGCAGCCGGGCGACGCCCACCACGAAGGGCGATCCCCAATCGGGGCGCCGCGAGCCGAAGAGCTCCACCAGCCGCTCCTCGAGCGTGTCCCGCAACGACTCGAGGCGCGCGCGCGACGCGGCGTCGAGACGGCCCGTCGGATGCTCGTCCACGACCAACCCTCGCGGGTCGAGCGCCCAGGCAGCGCGCATCAGCTCGACGGCCGTCGCGGCACAGGACGCGGCCTGGAGCGCCTCGGCGACCCCTTCGTCTCCCCTGGCCGCCGCGGCGCGGGCGAGCGCCTCAGCTCGACGCCGGCGTCCTTCGAGGGCGTCGGCGCCGTGTCGGCGCTCGATCCGGAGGCGAAGCGACCCGACGGCCGCGGCCTCGGCGCTGCGATCGAAGTAGCCCGCACCGGGAACCGGCGCGCGCAGGGTGTCGCCCTCCAGCCAGGCCGGCGCCGCCGCCAGCATCGAGAGAGTCCGCAGCTCGACGCGCTGCTTCCGGTAGCGCCGGTCGAGCTCCGTCCCGATGGCGGCGACGGTCTCCGCATCCGTGCCGACCCGGCTGACGTGGATCGAGCGATTCGAGAGCAGGGCGTACTCCGTCAGGAAGTCGGCAGTCCGCGTCCGGGCCATCTCCAGCAGCCCGTTGGGCGCGTACTGGAAGTGGTAGCTGTAGGGGCCGATGCGGAGCGCCGCGTGTCCTCCGGCAGATCCCCCCTCGTTGGCCTCGACATGGAAGAAGTCGAAGCTCGCTGCGGGCCGCGCCGCCCGTGCGACGGAGGCCGCGGGCGGCCCGGCGAGAAGGAGTGCGACGAGCGGCGAGAGGAGGAAGGCGCCGCGGGCCGGCATCACGGGGCCGGCGGCGACGAGTAGCCTTCGAGCAGCAGCTTGCTGCGGACCTCGCTTCCGGCAGCCAGGTCGCGGCTGACCTGCTCGAACTCGGTCACCGAGAGGCCACCCTGGGCGAGACCGGCGCCGATGGCCCGCCAGGTCACGGGATCCCCCTCCCAATCGGTGATGCCGTGCTCGGCCGCCACCGGACCGACCCGCCGCATCACCTCGTAACCGCCCCCACCGGCGCGTGCCACCTCCGAAGCCGTCTCCCGCACGTCCTTCTCGTAGGCGGACTTCTCCGCCTCCTGGCTCCCGCCGCCCGAGGATTGGCTGCTCCAACGCGAGGGGCTCGAGGACGACTTGCTGGACTGGCCACTCCAGCGCGAGGGGCTCGAGGACGACTTGAAGCTCGAGCAGCCCGTGAAGGTGCCGAGCGCCAGGACCAGGATCGCGCAGGTGAGGATCTTCATGGCGGAGTGCCTCCCGTGAGTCCGGGAGCGTAGCCGACCCGCTACAGCAGCTGGGCGATCCCGGCGGCGACTCCCAGCACCACTGCGAAGAGGAGCCCCCAGCCGGCAAGCCGCGCGATCCGCAGCATCCGACGGATCCGCACGGCGTCGTTCAGGTGCGGGTACGGCTCGTCGGGAACCGGTACGTCCAGGAAGCGGCAGAGCGGCTCCCAGCCGTCGGTCGCGCGGAAGACCAGCAGTCGCTCGGGGGGGACTCCGGCCTGCACCTGCGCGTTGTGCTCGCGATAGGTCCGAATCGCGTGCTCGCGATCCTCGAAGCGCCCGTCGAACTCTCCGTCCCAGACGTTGGCGATGATCATGCGGTTCGCCCGGGCCAGCGGCGGCACCAGCCCCTGCAGCCACCGCGGCAGCATGAAGGTGGCGGGATGGATGGTCTCCGCGGCGCTGTCGTACCAGCGGTCTTCGTCGCGCACGGTCAGAACGATGCGCGCATCCGGAAAGTGACGCATCAGCGCCTCCCAGTGCGTGCACGAGGGCCAGTCGCAGCTCGACCGGAAGCCCTCGAAGACCGCGTCCCAATCGGCCTCCTCGCCGTCCGCGATCGACTGCCAGTAGCGCACCTGCTCGGGGGAGCGGACCACCTCCTCCATGTGGTGGCAGGTCCCGAAGCCGAGGCGCTCGAGCGCCGCCTTGAGGGACAGGGTGCCCGTGCGTCCGAATCCCGCGCCGATGACCTCGAGGGACATCCGAGCTCAGGGGGCCCGCCGAGCGGAGTCGACCGGGCGACTCTCTCGGGGCGGGGGCACTACGCGGACGGCTCGCGCCACATGCCGTGCTCGCGAATGATCTCCACCAGACGATCGGGCGCGGTCGCTTCGGGCACCCCTCGCGCCACGATCTCCTTGCCGGCATAGAGGGTCACCTGACCGACCCCCGAACCCACGTAGCCGAAGTCGGCGTCGGCCATCTCTCCGGGGCCGTTCACGATGCAGCCCATCACGGCGATCTTCACGCCCTTCAGGTGGTCGGTCTTCTGCTTGATACGCGCCGTCGTCTCCTCGAGGTCGAAGAGGGTACGTCCGCAGGAAGGACACGAGATGTACTCGGTCCGCGTGGTGCGCTGGCGGGCGCCCTGCAGGATGCGGTAGGCGATGTCGAGGGCGCTGCCGGCGCCGCCGAAGTCCGTCGCGCGAAGGCTCACCGCGTCGCCGATTCCGTCGCAGAGCGGGGCGCCCAGGTCGATCGAGGCATCGAGCAGCGGCGACCCGCTGGTCGCCTCGCCCCCCGGCGCACTCCGCAGCAGCAGCGGAGTCCGTTCCGCGCCGCGTTCCGCCAGACGAGCGACCACGACACGCGCAGCGTGCGGAAGACGCGCCGAGCGCAGGGACAGCAGCGCATCGTCCACGTCGCTGGCCGACAGTGCATCGAGCACCGCGTCGAGCTGCGCGACGAGGACCTCGCCCTCCCCTTCCAGCGCCAGCTCCACGGGGTCGGGACGGCGCGCCATCGCGCGAACGGCATCGCTGAGGTCGGCCGGCGTCGCCGACGCGACGGGCAGGGCCAGGCGCGCGCCGGCGACCGCGCAGCCGTCGAAGACGCTCGCGAGCGGCTGCTCGACGACCCACGGCAGAGCCGCCCCGAGCGACGACATCTCCTTCGCGAAGGCGCGTGCGCGCTCCGCTTCCTCGTCGCTCGCCGCTGCGACGCGGAGTCCCTCGCAGACGAGCTCTCCCTGGAGTGCCAACGCGGTCGACAGCTCGGCGGCGGCAGCGGTCGGGTCGTCGGGAGCGCTGCCCAGGTCGAGCTCGACCCGCACGGGCTCGGAGTCGCCGATGCCGAGCTCCGATCCGGCGCACACCGCGACCCGTCGGGTGGGGCGGCGCGCGTGGTCGTAGGGATCGGCGCAGAAGCTCGCGGACGCCGGCAATCCCGAAGCCGCGCCGGGGGCCTGCCAACGCGCGGCCGCGCGACGCGCGAGCGCGGCGGCTTCGGGCACCTCCTTCACGGGCTCCTCGG
>JANQSB010000605.1 GCA_028284295.1 Myxococcota bacterium
GGCATCCGGGAGCTCCTCTCCTTCTCTTCGTTCTCTCGTCGTTGTCTCGTCGTGGTCCGTGGCTCTCTCGGCTCTCTTCGTTCGTCGTCGCCGTGCCTCGTTCTCGGGGTCGCTCTCGCGGGGCCGCGTGTCCCTGCCTCCGCTCGTCGCCCTCGGAACGGACCCATCCTATCGACCCCCTGCTGCCACCATTGCGTCAGTGGACGCGGTCAGTGACCGACCTGGGGCGGACTGCTGACAGCCATTGCCATCAGCCGCGCGGGGAAGATGCGGGGGCGGGACCTTCGCCGAAGGGGCGCTCAGGCGTCCTCGAGCGCCAGGAAGCGCTCGAGCAGGCGCTCGCCGTCGGGGTGCTTCAGGATCCGGTCGGACAACAGCTTTCGACTCTCCACGGCGGCCAGCTTCGGCTGCTCCACCGTCGCCCAGTGCACGATTCGCTGCCACGAGTCGTCGATGATCTCGCGACCGGGCTTGAGGTTGCCGTCCCGGGTCCGGAAGTGGACGCTTCGCAGCTCGCCCAGATACAGGCGCAGCGAGCGCACGTGGATCTCCTCGTCCGCGCGGATGCGGCAGACCACGTCCGCTGCCTCTTCGGCTTCCTCGCGTCGGTCGCAGAAGAGCTCGGGGTCGCGCAGCAGCCGTTCACTGAACGAGAAGCCGATCTCGGCGCGGAACTCGATCATCAGCAGGTTGAGGAGGAAGTTGATCGTCTGCTCGTACGCGGCGGGGATCTCGGGCTCCTCCTGCTTCTCGGCGTCCGGGCGGCCGATCCGCTCCGGAACGACCGGCTTCGGGAAGTCCGTCGGGCCGAAGGCGAGATCGCGCAGGGCGAACCACATCACGTCGTGGCCGCCGATGCCGCGCTCGGGCTCCCCTCCCTCGTCCACGCCGTGGGCCCAGAGGAGCCCCTTGTTGAGGTGCCCGATGGCCATCTCGGACACGTCCTCGTCCACGATGTCCTGGAACTCCGGAAAGCTCATGTCGGCGAGCAGGCGTCCCCGTGCCTCGATCATTCCCGTGATGGTCAGGTTGTTCCAGAAGGTCTGGCCGAGCCCGTTCTGGAGCAGGAACTTCTGCTGGGCCTCGTTGGGGTAGCGGACCCCTCCCAGCAACGACGAGTCCGCGGCCAGGAGATCCCCGCCCCTCGCGCGCAGCGCCCGGGTCCAGGCTTCGATCGCGGGCTCTCGCACGAGTGCCCGCGGCGGCACATAGCGTCCGTCCCCGTCGAAGCCACCGTGCAGCCGGTGTCCGGCAACCACCTGGGGCGACGCGTAGTCGTGGGAGCGGCAGAGCTCTTCCTGGCTGTAGACGAGCTGAGCAGTCATTCGTCCTCCCCGGGGCGTGTGGCTCGCGCGGTCAGTGCGCGCGAGCAGAAACGGGTGATCTGGTCGAGCACTTCCTCGCGCGAGAGCCCGAGCTCGGGGGAGCGGGTCAGCGCGTGCTGGATCAGGCCCACGATCGCGTAGCCGATCAATCCCGCGTCGTAGTCGCGATGGAAGTCGCCGCGTTCGACGCCCTGCTCCACGCCCCGGGCCAGGGCATCCGCCAGACGGTCGCGCAGGCTCAGCCCGCGGGCTCCATCGGACCCGGTGACCGCCTCGTCGGCGAACGCCGCGCCCACGACTCCGGGGTTCTCGTCCATGTAGTCGAGGATCGCCTCGAGCCAGGAGCGGAGGCGGTCCTCGAATCGCCCGCCGTTCTCGACCCGCTGCCGCGCGTGCTCGATCAGCTCCTCGGCCGCCCGCTCGGTGAAGGCCAGGAAGGCATCGCGGCGGTCCTCGAAGTGCAGGTAGAAGGTCCCCGCTGCGAGATCGGCTTCGCGCGCGATGTCCTGGGGTCGCGTCGCCTCGAAGCCCTGCTTGGCGAAGAGACGAGTCGCCGCATCCAGGAGCCGCTGCCGGGTCTCGGCCTTGCGGCGCTGACGGCGATCGAGGGGGCTGGCCTCGGCGGTCATTGGATGATTATTTGTCATTCATGACAATTCGTCAATCCAAACCCCGGCGGGTGCCTCGGATAGCAGGCTCGCGTGGGGCGTGCTGCAATGCAGGGCCCGGAGGTGGGAGTTGCTGCTGATCCACGAGGTCCACGAGGTGGCCGGCGCCCACGAGCAGGCGTTCGAGACCGCCTTTCGCGAGGGCTTCCTGCCCGCTCTCGCGAAGACCGGGGACGCGCGGCTCCTCTACTACCTCAACCACGCCGTCGGCAGCGGGCCGTCGTACAACGTCGTGACCATCACGGCGGTGCGGGACGGTGCCGCCTGGGACGCCCTGGCCGAGCGCGTCGCCGCCGGGGACCTGCGTGGCTGGGCCACCGAGGTCGACGACCTGCGGCACGACGTCCGCGCCAAGGCGCTCGTCCCCCTGCCCTGGTCGCCCCTGCAGGAGGTCGATCTCACGCAGGTGCCCTGCGATGGCGAGGAGCACCCGCTCTCGCTCTTCATGGAGGACACGGTCTGGCCCTACGAGGGGGGACTCGAGCGCTACATCGAGGCCGCTGGCTCCCACTACGCGGCGGAGATGAAGGAGCGCGACCGGGAAGGCGTGAACGTCCTGCGGATCGAGGGCAGCTTCCGGACCCGCTACGGCAGTCATCTCCGGAGGGAGGTCGTGCTCTGGCAGAAGATCACCTCGCCGCAGATGCTCCAGGGCCTGCTCACGCACGAGGTGCCCTCGCGCTACAAGCAGCCGGGCTACTGGATGCACGACGCCCTGGAGTTCCGCGACCGCTGGCAGAGCAAGCTCCTGCGCAGCACCGCGTGGTCGCCGTGGCACTAGGGAGGGTGTGCGCGCGGGGCCAACCCGGCGGGGAGCGAACGCGAGTCGCTCGTCCCCTGCATCTCCGGCGGCCCTCCGCGACGGCTCCGTGAACCCCTGCACCCTGATCACGATCTACGACCACCCGGACACGATCCGGAACGTCGTCAAGGGGCTGGAGCCGCTGGGTCTCCCCTGCCTGATCGTCGACGACGGCAGCGCGGCCCCGACGGCGCGAGCCCTCGAACGGGTCCGTGCCGAGTTCCCCTTCGTGCAGGTCCACACCCGGGAGCGGAACGGCGGCCGGGGAGCCGCGCTCAAGACCGGCTACCGCTGGGCCCACTCGCTGGGCTACACGCACGCCCTGCAGCTCGACGCCGACGACCAGCACGACCCGTCGTCCGGGCCCGCGTTCCTCGACTGCAGCCGACGCCATCCCGAGGCGCTGGTCCTGGGTGACCCCGTCTTCGACGCGTCGGCACCGCGCGGGCGCCTCTACGGCCGGCAGATCTCGCGCTTCTGGGTGTGGATCGACAGCTGGTCGTTCGCCGTCAACGACCCCCTCTGCGGCATGCGCTGCGTACCGCTGGAAGCGACCGTCGCGTTGCTCGACCGCGAGCGGCTGGGTGACTTCATGGACTTCGACCCGGAGCTCACGATCCGTCTGCAGTGGGCGGGCGTGCCGATCCAGAACGTCCCGACCTCGGTCCGCTACTTCGAGGACGGGATCTCGCACTTCCGCATGGTCCGCGACAACCTGCGCCTGTCCGCGTGCTACGCCCGGCTCTTCTTCGGCATGCTGGCCCGCAGTCCCTCGCTGGCCCTCGCACGCATGCGACGGCGGAGATCGCAGGGGACCGGGAGCCGCGGCGGGTGAACGAGGCCCGCCACTGGGACGAGAAGGCGGAGCGCGGATCCAGCCTCGGCATCCGCATCACGGTCTGGGTCTACCGCAGCCTCGGGCGGCCCCTGGCGCGGCTGATCCTGATTCCCATCGTCACCTACTTCTTCGTCTTCGGTCGCAGCGAGCGGCGGGCTTCGCAGGCCTATCTGGAGCGACTCGCGACGACTCCGGCGGGCGCGGAAGCCCTGGGCCACGCCCCGACCTGGCGCGACGTCTACCGCCACATCTACGAGTTCGGTGCCATGGTGCTCGACCGCATCGGGTTCTGGCTCGGCGGACCCGAGGACTTCGAGATCGAGGTGCACGGGTGGGACGAGCTCGACCGGGTCGCGGAGGAGGGGCGCGGCGCGATCTTCCTCGGATCCCACCTCGGCAACTTCGACTCGATGCGCCTGCTCGCCCACCACCGTTCGCCGATCGCCGTCCACGTCCTGATGTACGTCGAGCACGCCGAGCGGATCAACCGGGTCCTGCGGCAGCTGGCCGCGAACGACGGCAGGCCACCGCCCCAGGTCATCCCCATCGTCCCGGGATCGGTCCAGCACGCCCTCGAGGTCCGCTCGAAGATCCAGCGGGGCGAGGTGGTGGCCATCCTGGCGGATCGCGTGCACCCCCACGAGCGCGACCGGGTGGCACGGGTCGAGCTGCTGGGCGGCACGGTCTCCCTGCCGGAAGGGCCCTTCCTGCTGGCGGGCAGCCTCGGTTGCCCGGTCCTGATGATGACCTCGTTGCGCAACGGGAACCGGAGCTACGAGATCTTCGTCGAGCGCCTGGCCGACCGACTCGAGGTCCCCCGCAGCGCTCGGCACGAGGCCGTGCGCGCACACGCCCAGGACTTCGCACGGCGCCTCGAGGCGCTCCTCCTGCGCGCTCCCCACCAGTGGTTCAACTTCTTCGCGTTCTGGGACGAGGACGCCGAGAGCTGACGGCCGCCCCTGGGCCCCACACCTAGGGAGCGCGCCGGAAGCGAAAGCAGCCGGGGCCCGCACCCAGGCGCAGCTCGCCTTCTTCGACCAGCCACCAGCGCAGGAACTCGAGCGCCCCGGGCCAGTCGGGGCGGGCCGCCGGGTCCGCGTCCGAGAGGTCGAACTCGAGTGCTGGACCGCCGTCGGACTCGTGGCGATCGAGAACGAGCGCCAGCGCGTACGGAGGATCCGGGTCGTCACACAGGCTCGAGACGGGCTCCGGGAGCGCCTCGTCTCCGGTCACGAAGAGCACCCGGCGCGCCGGCTCTCGCGACAGCAGGCAGACGGCTTCGAGGAAGCCGTGCTCGAAGGTCTCGTTGCGCGAGGCCAGCGACTGGGCGAGCTCGGGATTCCCGGCCCAGATCGAGAAGAGTCCGGCCTGGGCGTTGTGGACGGAGTGGCTGAACTGGGTCGGCGACAGGGGCTCCTCCCGCGCCAGGACCTCGAGCATCGAGACGGTGGTCCCGAACGATCCGTGACGCGACGCGAAGACCGATCGCACGTCGGCTCGCTCGGTCTCCGCGCAGCAGGCGTTGGCCGCGGCCAGCATCATCCGCGAGAGCCCATCGCAGCGACGCCGCTGCATGGCGGGCAGGAACTTCACGTCGGGCCGGCACTCGCCGGCGAGCGGCCGGGGGGCGCGCGCCCAGGCCTGCCAGTCGGCGGGCGAGTCCAGCCCGGGGGCCACCGCCCCCCACGCGGCGATCCGCACCGGAATCACCGCGGGTCCCCGATGACGAGAGCACAGTTGCTGCCGCCGAACCCGAACGAGTTGGTCAGGACGGCGGCCGGTCGCGGGGGCACCACGACCTCCCCCGGCGCGACCAGCGCAAGGGAGGCGAGCTCCGGGTCGCGCTCGCCGTCGTAGCAGTGGGGCGGCAGGGGCATCGCCCCGTCCCCACCGCGCCGATCGAGCATCAGCCAGCAGAAGCCGGCCTCGATGGCGCCCGACGCGCCCAGGGTGTGGCCGACCAGCGGCTTGGTCGAGCTGCACGGCACCGACGGATCGAAGACGCGCGCGACGGCGGCGCTCTCCATGGCGTCGTTCTGCGGGGTGCCGGTCCCATGGAGGTTGAGGTAGGCGATCTCGTCGGGCTGGAGCTGCGCGTCTGCCAGGGCCGCCCGCATGCACTGCTCCGCGCCGCGACCTTCGGGATGGGGCGCCGACATGTGGTGCGCGTCGCTCGACTCGCCACCTCCCAGGAGCTGGATGCCGTCGGACTCCCGGGTCAGCAGGAAGAGCGCCGCGCCCTCGCCGAGGGTCAGACCGTCGCGATTCACGCTCATCGGGTTCGTGAGCCCGCTCGAGACCGCATGGAGCGCCGAGAAGCCGCAGGCGGTGAGGCGGCACAGCGAGTCCACCGCGCCCGCGATCACGGCATCGCAGAAGTCCAGCTCGAGCAGGCTGCGCGCGGAGAGCAGGGCCTTGGCCCCGGTAGAGCAGGCGGTGGAGGGCGCCTGGCGGGGTCCCGTCGCGCCGACGGAGCGGGCCACGTACTCCGACAGGCCTCCGAACTCGAGCTGCGCCAGGGAGAACGACGGGGACAGCGACCCCGAGGACTCGCGCTCGCGAAAGGCGGCTTCCGCCTCGGCAAAGCCGGAGGTGCTCGAGCCCACGACGACCCCCATCCGGGACGGACCGTGGCGCTCGATGGCGGCCTGGACGGGCTCCCGGATCTGCTGCAGGGCCGATTCGGCGAGTCGGTTGTTGCGACAGTCGAACTCGGTCAGCGAGTCGGCCACGGGCGGGAGCTCGCCGCGCGCCTCTCCGTACCAGCCGCGACTGCCGGGGACGAGATCGTCCCGCTCGACGAAGCCCTCGCGGTCCCCGGCCACCAGACGCGGCCAGATCTCGTCGAGCCCGGCGCCGAGCGCGTGGTGCATCCCGACCGCCGCCAGGCGGCACCCGACGCTCACGCGCCAGCACCCCCGGAGTCGACCATCAGCTGCTGCCGCAGGATCTTGCCCGTCGGCGAGCGAGGCACCTCGGATGTGATCTCGAAGCTGCGCGGCACCTTGTAGTGGATGAGATGCTGGCGCGCGAAGCGGCGCATCTCGTCCCGCGTCACCTCGGCGCCCGCGCGCGGAACCACGATCGCCTTGAGACGCGAGGCGGTCTCGCTGTAGTGGATCGGCACCGCCACGACCTCCTGCACGCCGGGATGCCGGGCCAGGACCGCCTCGACCTCGAGCGGATTCACCTTCAACCCGCCCACGTCGATCATCAGCTTCAGCCGCCCGGTCAGCTCCAGGCAGCCGGCCTCGTCCAGACGCCCGAGGTCCCCGGTCAGCAGGAAGCCGTCCCGGGTCGGCGATCCGGCGTCCCCCAGGTATTCCGCGAGCATCGAGGGCGCGGCGACGGCGACCTGGCCTTCCTCGCCCGCGGGCAGGACGGCCGCCGGGTCGTCTCCCGAGACGACCCGCAGCTCGACGCCGTCGAAGGGCATTCCCACCTGCTCGGGCCGGAAGGTCTGGCCGCCCCGCCGGTCCGGGTCGTTGTAGGCCACCGAGCCGAACTCGGTCGCTCCGTAGATCTGACCGACCGGG
>JANQSB010000624.1 GCA_028284295.1 Myxococcota bacterium
TTTTCGAGAAGAGGCGCGGAGCTCAGCCTGCCTGGCGGCTGCGCGTGGTCTGCAGCCGGAGCGACGGCACGGGCCGACGAGTCCACGGCTCGACCGGGCCGGATGCCGGGAGCCGCGCGCCCGGGAGTGGGGACGGGCGGAGACGGAGGCGGAGGAGAAGGGCGGAGGAGAAGGGCGGAGGGAGCGTCGCGCGGGGTGGCGCGGGCGGGGATAGAGGAGGGAGGAATCGCCGACGGAGGCATCCAGCGGACGGCTCCGTCGGCGGTCGCCTTCTAGCGTCGGCGCATCCGGCCCTTGCCGAGCAGGAGCCAGTCCAGGGACACGCTCTCCTTGTTGGCCAGCGTGATCAGGAAGTCCGTGTGCGGGGTGGTTCCGTTCTCGTAGCGATTCACGTTCTGCTGGAAGACGCCGAGGTCGCGGGCGAATTGCCGCTGCGAGCGGGTGCCGCGGACCTGGGCGATCCGCTCCGGAAGCTTCTTCTTGATGCGGTTGAGAGCGGCTGTCGACATGAAGATCTCCTTGCTGTGCTTCTGATCCGTTCGGATGCTTCGATTGGATGGGTGGGGTCTTGCGGGTGCGACGCGACGGTGCGCGGCGGGTTCACACCAGCTCGTCCGTCTCTCGCTCTCGTTCCGGGTCGTCGTTCGTCGCCTCTTGTCACGCGCTTCTCGTTCACCGCGGATCCCCCCGTGCGGTGACTCGACTGAGGCTGCGATCCGAGAATCGCGATCCAAGAACGATCCGATGCGATCCAGGAACGAGTTGTTAGTCGCGATCACATGAATGAGTCGCTGACTCGTTGCGCGCCGCATTGTACAGATCGGTGTCGGTGGGGCAATAGCCGAAACGCGTGATTCGCGGCTCGGACCGGGTGTTCCGTTCCGATCTCGACAGCGGCTTGCGTTTTGCGTCCACCCTCTTCGGACACGATCGGACAACGGATCACGAGAAGTGGGAACAGTCGGGTGCGTCGGGCAGGGTGCGGGAACGAAGGCCCCGGAGCTTCCGCCACTCCGGCTAGGGCGAAACCCTCGGCCCGTCGGCTCGCGCATCGACGAGGTGGCTTCTGCAGTGGCGGCGGCTGCGGACTACGCTTGCGCGCGGCGCGACAGCTTCGGTCGCAGGTCGATCGCTTCGCAGGGGATCGCGGGCCGGAGCTGGGCGCGTCGGGTCGCGCGCGACAGGGGAGGCGGGACGTTGCGGGTCGTGGGTGGAGAGCTGCGCAGCCGCAGGCTGGTGCGGCCGCCGGACGGGGTGCGGCCGACTCCGGACCGGGTGCGCGAAGCCGTCTTCTCGAAGCTCGGCGACGTGGGAGACGCCCGGGTGCTGGACCTGTTCGCCGGAACCGGCGCGCTCGCGATCGAGGCCCTTTCCCGGGGGGCGAAAGAGGCGGTCCTGGTGGACCGATCGGCCGCGTCGCTGGGCGTGATCCGTCGCAACCTCGGCACGCTGGATCTCGAGGATCGGTCCTCGGTCGTGCAGGGGGACGCGGTTCGCGCCGCCAAACGACTCGCCGGGAAGGAGCCCTTCGATCTGGTCTTCCTCGACCCGCCCTACGACCGACCGGATCTGCTCGTCGAGTGTCTCGAGGCTCTCGTCGAACACGGGCTGCTCTCTGCCCGTGCGATGGTGGTCGTCGAGGGGCCGAAGCGCCATGCTCTGTCGCCCCCGGGTGGGCTGACCCTGCTGGCTGAGCGAAGCTACGGCGAGACCCGGATCGGCTGGCTCTCGCCGGCCGAGCCCGCCAACGAATGACGCGACGGAGACGAGAGCGCCTTCCATGACCGACTCGAAAGAACGCGTAGCGCTCTTCGCCGCGAGCTTCGATCCGCTGACGAACGGGCACCTGGACCTCATCCGACGAGCCCAGGGGATCTTCGATCGGGTCGTCGTCGCCGTCGCCAAGAACGTCGACAAGCGGGGGGGCACCTTCTCGCTGGACGAGCGACTGGCGATCCTCCACGAGGTCCTGGGCGACGAGCCCCGGATCCGGGTGGAGACCTTCGCGGAGCTGACCGTCGACTTCGCGGAGAAGATCGGAGCCACCGCCATCATTCGCGGGCTGCGGGCGATGTCGGACTTCGAGTACGAATTCGAGATGGCCCTGATGAACCGGCACCTGAAGCCCGACATCGAGATCCTGTTCCTGATGACCAGCCTGGAGCACCTCTACGTGAGCTCCTCGAGACTCAAGGAGCTCACGCGATTCGGCGCGGACGTGACCGAGTTCGTGCCACCGGTCGTGGCCAAGCGCCTGCAGGACAAGCTGCGGGAGACGTGAGGCCGCCGAGGCCGGTCCCCCCGCAGCTTGGATTTCGGTGACGCTTCGGTAACCTCGCTGTTGGTCGAGGCTTTTTGGCCTCGCGGGCTTTCGGGACGATGACCCAGGAACGCAGGGACCGACGGGATCGAGCGAGTCGTCAGGCGCCGAGCCGCATTCTCGTGGCCGTCAGCGCCGGCATCGCGGCCTACAAGGTCCCGGAGCTGGTTCGGGCCCTGGTCCGGGAAGGCCATGCCGTGCGTTGCGTGCTCACGCCGAACGCCACCCGCTTCGTGTCTCCCCTGGTGCTCGAGACCTTGACGGGCCATCCGGCCGGCCACCAGCTCTTCGCGGGTCAGGCGGCCGTACCGAGCGAGATCGACCACATCGCGCTCGCCGACTGGGCAGACCTGTGTGTCGTCGCGCCCGCCACGGCCGATCTGCTGGCGCGCCTGCGTGCGGGCATGGCGGACGACCTCGTTTCGGCGACCCTGCTCGCGACGCGCGCTCCCCTGCTCGTCGCGCCGGCCATGAACGTCAACATGTGGGAGCACCCTGCCACCCGGGAGAATCTCGAGGTCCTGGTCGGCCGAGGGGTGCGCACGGTCGGACCCGAGTCGGGCGAGCTCGCCTGCGGCTGGGAGGGCCAGGGCCGGATGTCCGAGCCCGCCGAGATCGCCGCGGCCGTGGCCCTGGCTCTGGGGTCCGAGGCCATGCGCGGGGAGACCGTGCTCGTGACCGCGGGCGGCACGCGCGAGCCGATCGATACCGTGCGGGCGATCGCCAACCGCTCCTCGGGACGCATGGGCTTCGCCGTCGCCGCCGAGGCCGCTCGCCGCGGCGCGCGCGTCGTGCTGGTCGCGGGCAGCACCTCGCTTCCGACGCCGCCGGGAGTCGAACGAATCGACGTGGGCAGCGCTCTGGAGATGCGAGATGCCGTGCTCGCGGCGCTTCCCGACGCGACGGTCGTCGTGAAGGCCGCGGCGGTGGCCGACTTCCGACCGGCGAGCCCACAGGAGCACAAGATCAAGAAGGAGACCCTGCCGGAAGGCGAGAGCCTCCATCTCGAGCTGGTGCCCAATCCCGACATCCTCGCCGAGCTGTGTCGCCTCACACGTGAATCGGGCGCGCAACGGGTGATCGTCGGGTTCGCCGCGGAGAGCCACGACGTCGTGGCCGCGGCCTGCCGCAAGATCGCCCGCAAGGGCTGCGACCTGCTGGTCGCCAACGACGTCTCCCGCTCCGACGCGGGCTTCGACGTCGACACCAACGCCGTGCACTTCGTCTCCCCCGACGGCGAGGTCGAGGAGCTCCCGCTGCTGTCCAAGCAGGAGGTCGCGGTGCAGCTGCTCGACCGGGTCGCGAAGCTCCGGGACGGCCATCGATGAGATCGACCGCGGGACGTTTCGGGCGCCGCGTCTGCGGGGCCGGCCTGCTCCTCGGTCTCGGACTCGCGCTGGCCTTTCCGCTGGGATCGGGCG